>DATKUA010000134.1:0-3961 GCA_035530855.1 Acidobacteriota bacterium
CGTCTACCGCGCAGGCTTTATCACCGGAGAGAACCTGCCCAGCAATGTCGGCCTCGACAGCATCCAGCTGATTCGGCGCGACGGCAGGTGGCTCGTCGTATCGATCACCAACGAAGTCGAACGCCCTGATGTGCCGTTGCCGCAGGACCTGCAACCGTGAGTTAGCAGCCGGGTCGGGATAAACCCTGATTGCGCTCAGCCCAGGCTGCCGATCTCCGTCTCGACCTCGTTGAGAATCTCGCAGGCACGGACCAGTTCCTTCATCCGAGTGTGGTCGGGGTAGAGCGGGCGGTCGACATCGAGGAAATCGACGTGCCTGCGGACCACTTCCTTCGCCTTCGTCACGCCGCGGCCGAAGGCGTAGTCGCGGAAGTCGAGCGCCTGCGCCGCCGCCATCAACTCGATCCCCAGCACCACGTCGGCGCAGTCGAGGATCTGGAAGTTCTTGATCGCGGTGTTCATCCCCATCGAGACGAAGTCCTCCTGGTCCGCCGCCGCGGGGATCGACTGGATCGAGGCGGGCATCGAGAGTATGCGCTGCTCGACGATCATCGAATCGGCCGTGTACTGGCTGAGCATCAGGCCTGAGAACATCCCGGCGCCCTTGGTCAGGAATGCCGGCAGGCCGATGCTCAGCGCCGGGTTGTTGAGCCGGTTCATCCGCCGTTCCGACATCACGCTCACCATCGTCACCGCCGCGCCGGCAAGGTCCATCGGCAGCGAAACCGGCGTGCCCTGGAAGTTGGCGCCTGTGAGCTGCATGTCGTGCTCGGGGAAGAAGATCGGGTTATCGCCGACGCCGTTGAGCTCGATCTCGACCTGCGAGCGGGCGTAGGCCAGTGCGTCGTGCGCCGCGCCGATCACCTGCGGCGTCGAGCGCATCGAGTAGGCGTCCTGTACCTTGCACTTCAGCTTGCCCTCGTAGAGGTCGCCGCCCTCGACGCACTTGCGGATCGCCGCCGCACTGCGCATCGCCCCCCTGAAGCCGCGCACCTCGTGCAGCATCGGGTGGTAGGGCCGCATGTTCGCCTTAAGTGCCTCCAGCGTCATCGCCGCCGCGATCTCCGCTTGCTTCAGCCATCTGTTTGCATCGACGAGGAAAAGGGCGCTCATCGCCGTCAGCAGGTTCGAGCCGTTGATCGTCGCCAGGCCGTCGCGCGCCTCCAGCCCCGGTATCGGGATGCCCGCGCGCTCCATCGCCGCCTTGCCCTCCAGCAGCTCGCCCTGGTAGTAGGCCCTGCCTTCGCCCATCATCAGCAGCGCGATCTGCGACATCGGCGCCAGGTCGCCGCAGGCTCCCACCGAACCCTTCTGGCAGACGAAGGGGGTGACGCCCCTGTTGAGCATCTCCACCAGCGTGGTGGTGATCTCAGGGCGGCCGCCGGAGTTGCCGTGGGCGTGGACGTTGATCCGCCCCAGCATCGCTCCGCGCACGTAGTCGAGCGGCGCCGGGTCGCCGACGCCCGCCGCGTGGTTGTAGATCAGGTACTTCTGGAAGTCCTTGATCTGGTCGTCGTCCAGCACCATCTCGGAGAATTCGCCGATGCCGGTGTTGACGCCGTACATGATCTCGTGCGCGTCGATCTTGCGCTGCAGCATCGCGCGGCACGCTTTCATCCGCTCGATCGAGTCAGCGCTCAGCTCGACTTTTTCACCATGGCGCGCGACCTGATCGACCATCTCGATCGTCAGGCCGGTGCCGTCTATCTTCAATGCCATATGGTTACTCCCGGTATTTAGAGAGAATGATTATTTTTTACCGCTACGTTTATACACCGCAAAAGCCGATTATATCAGCAATTCAGTCCGGGTTGGATCTTCCGTTGCACAGGCCGCCGGCATTCCGCAGCAACCATCCCTGTGCCGGCCCGTAAAGACGGCTGCGCCGGATATTCTCGGTATGACAGAACAAATAATGCAAACTCAGCGTCAAATGATTAGGGGATAATACTTGAACCGAATCGCAATCCTTAAGGGGGGAGACTCTATGGCCGATCAAAATGCCATTCGTAAGATGATAATCACGTTCCTGGTCATCACTTTTGTCCTTACTGGCATCTTCCTCTCATTTCCTCTGGCAGCGGGCACCATGTATATCGAAGGAAGCATGATGGTTTTCTTCGGCGTGATGTGGTCGCCCGGCATTGCTGCAATTGTCACCTGCCTGATCTTCCAAAGGAATCTCAGAGGACTGGGCTGGGGGTGGGGGAAAACCCGCTACCAGGTGTTGAGTTACATTCTCCCCGCGGCGGTGGCGTTGATCGCATACTCGATAGTGTGGCTGACGGGGCTCGGCGCGTTTTATCAACCCGAGGGATTCGGCGCTCACAACGCCAGAATGTTCGGCCTGGGATCGAATCCCCCGCTTGCGCTCGGGATCGCACTCAAGGCGACATTCGTGTTCCTCATCTCACTGATCTTTGCGCTTGGTGAGGAGATCGGCTGGCGCGGCTTCTTTGTCCCGAGACTGTCTAAACTCACCAGCTTTACCGGAGTGGGTTTGATCAGCGGCGTGGTCTGGGCCGTCTACCACAGCCCCGGGATCCTCTTCCTCGAGTACTACAACGGCGTCAACCGCTGGACGTCGCTCCTCTGCTTCACCGTCATGATCGTCGCATTGTCGTTCATCATGGCCTGGATTCGCCTGAAATCCGGCAGCCTCTGGACCGCTGCAATCTTCCATGCCAGCCACAACGTCTTCATCCAGGGCGTCTTCGATCAGCTCACCAAGGACACCGGAGTCACTTTTTACTTCACCACTGAGTTCGGCGCCGGCCTTGCGGTCGTTTACTCGATCGTCGCCATCTACCTGTGGACGAAGCGGGGCAAGCTGCAACCGCAGACGGCTTGAGCTACATTTGGTTCCACATTTTGGTCGGCGGGCACTTTTTTCGCGTGGAAGTTGTATAATCCAGGCAGGGACGCCATACAGCCGGGAACCGCCCTCCGCAAAAGCCCCTTTTGGCAAGATGTGCTTCTGCTGCAACGGAGGTGGAAATGGGTCGACGGTTCGTGCCGATCGCGGGGTTGTTGATTATCGCCGGCGCGCTGCTTTTCCTGTTTCTTCAACAACAGAATAATGCGGGCCGCCCTCCGGAGGGCGAACCTGCCCGGGCGGGTGAGTCCGGCACACTCTTCACCGACGCTTCCGGCGGTTACAGTGTCGCCAGCCCGCCGGGCTGGACCCTCAGCGACAACACACGCGCCAACCACATGATTCGCGCCGACATCAATCTCGGCTCCGACACCGGCCTGCAGATCCGCCTCCACAATCTCAACGGAGCGGGATTCGAAAGCTACGCGCGCAGCTATGTCGACGACTTCGCCCGCGGCATGCGCGGCCACTGGGGCGGATCGATCAGCGAGCTCGAGCGCCGCGACACCAGGCTTGGCGCCCACAGTTGCTACGTCGCCGCCTTCCGGGCGGGCCGGCCGAACGGCGAAGAGTGGTTCCTCAAGGAGTACCTCGTGCCGCACGGCAACAAGGTGGTAGCGTTCCAGTGCGGCGCGAAGATGGCGGAGCGGGAGAAATACGAACCGGCTTTCGACTCGGTGGTCGAGTCGCTCGGATTTGCGCGCTGACAATCGTCGGCGGACAGGGGGATAGTATGGGTAACAACAAACAGTATAGAGGTTTGATCATTGCCGGGCTGCTCGGAACCATCATTTTCGGCATCCACCTCAGCACGAGCCTTTTCAGCACCTTCTTTGCCGACAAGAGCATCTGGTGGACTCCCTCCAGGCTGGCCCTGCCGTTGAGCGAGACCAAGGAGGTCTTCGAGCTCAGCATCGCGGGCAAGCCGCTGGATCAGCACCTTTCCGAGGGTAGCCTCTTGGCCGTGGATGACTCGGGCGGGCAGGACTTGGTCGTCGCCAAAGACATCTCGGTGCGCCTCAACAACTGGCGGAAGATTCAGATCCAGACGCTGGAGGGAGCGGTCTTCTCGGCCTTCTTCTTCGG
>DATKUA010000135.1:0-45439 GCA_035530855.1 Acidobacteriota bacterium
CTTGCGGGCCCGCTCGATGACTTCCGATTCGCGCACCCCGCCGCCGATCGTTCCCCTGATCGACCCGTCGCGCAAGACCAGCATGCGCGCTCCCGCGCGCCGGGGCGTCGAGCCTTTCGTCGCGACCACCGTCGCCATCACCACGCTCCGCCCCTCGCGGCGAAGCCGCGCCAACTCCTCCAGCAGGTCGGGATAGAGCTCTCGATTCTCAGTCATTCCCGCTCAACTCCTCGTAGTCCCCGGGCGTGTCGATATCCGCCAGAATCCCCGCGTCGTCGACTTCGACCTCACAAACCCGATCGGGACGGCTGCGGACCACGTGCCTCGCCCCTTTGTCCAACGGCGCCTCCAGCAGTTCTGCGAAGACCGCGCGCCCGAAAACCACCGGGTGGCCCCGCCTGCCGCCATGTACAGGTAAAATAATTTCCCCTTCACCCTTTTTAAACGCACGCACGATTTTTTGCAACGTCGCCGGCTGCATTTTCGGGTGGTCGACGAGAAACATCATCGCGCCGGCGCAGTTTTGCGGCAGCGACCGAAGCCCCAGCCTCAAGGAATGCAGTTGCCCAAGTTCCGGCTGGTCGTTGGTGATGAGATGATCAGCGAGCTCCGGCTGGACTTTTTCGATAAGCGCGCGGTGCTCGCTGACGACGATCCTGATCGGATCGAGCCCCGCCCTGCGGGCCAGGCGCACGATCCGCGCGAGGAACGTCTCCCCGCCGATCTGCAGCAGAGCCTTGGGTCGGCCCATCCGTTTCGACAGCCCCGCGGCCAGAATTATCCCAGCGAGTCTCTCGGTCATCTCGTCCCCGCCGTCTATAAAATCAGTCGGTCTTTTCCCTGACGAAAGTGAGGCGATTGGGCTTGAGCTTTACCGACTGCCGTTTGCCGTTGGGCCAGAGAATGTCGGCCTTCAGCATGCCTTTGTACTTGCCCAGCCCGAAATGGATTTTATGGCTGTGCTGCATGCGGTTGTGGACCACACCCAGCTCCCGGTAGCCGAGAAAATCGCCCGCGCGCGTGTAAAGGCTCACCTGGGCGCCGATGGCGTCTCTCACGGAGTCCACGCCTTCGAGCGCCAAGAGCGCGTAGTTGTTCTTTGTTTTCGTCTTGTTGATGAACAACTTGTAGGGCCCGCGTGAGCCCGGCAGTTGGCCGTAGCCGTTGGTCACGAACAGGTCAGGGAGGCCGTCGCCGTTGACGAATCCGACCGTCAACTGGTCCGCCTGCGAGAGGTCGTCGTCGGAATTGCCGAGCCCTGTTTTTTTGCGAAAATCGAAAATAGGCTGCGCGCCGCCCCTGTTCACCAGGATGAAGGGCTCGCCGTTGATGCTGCCCGGCTCGCTGCCGCGAATCCCGACGATGTCGACGTTGCCGTCGTTGTCCAGATCGTAAAAGGCGAGGGCGCGGGTGTATTGGTCGTGCGACAGATCGATTCCGTCGAGTTCCTCGAAACCCTCTCCCTGGCGGTTGATGAAGATGCGATCGCGGGTCGTGTGCCTGGCGAAGGTTTCGATTCCCTTTGGAATGACCGCCGAGATCTTGTCGGCGATGACGGCGCCGCGGGCCTCGTCCGTACGCGCGCGATACCTCCACTCGAACGCCCAGAGGTTCTTGCCTGTCCGCCAGATATATGTCCCCGGACCACGGTCCTGCGGGGTGCCCATCGCTTCGGATCGGGTGATCCGCAGATCCGTAAGTGAGCCGGGGTGGACATTCCTACGGCCGATGTGGATGTTCTCCAGCGAGCGCTGGTACATTCCCCTGCCGTCGTCCAGTTCGAGAAGGATCTCGGCGCTGGGCGACTTGAACTCGATGCGGTCGACCTGATCCCCTCCGTTGCCCGAGAGGACGAAGTTGATCCGGCTCAGCCCGTTCTGCTCGCCGGAGCAGACGTGGTCGGAGCCCGAATTCTGCGGCCTCGTGCCGACATAAATGTCGGGATAGCCGTCGCCGTTGAGGTCGCCGACGCCGAGTGAAAGGACGCGCTCGAGCCTGTCGAAGGACGCCTGTTTTCTGAGGAAGCGGCGGCCCTTGTTTTCGAACAGGAGGATTGTTTCGGCGTCGAGGATGATCAGGTCTCTGTCGCCGTCGCGGTCGAAATCGAAGAAGAAATCCCCCCTGCCCTTCTGGTCGCGTTTCCAGTCGATGCCGTGTCCGTGATCCGGCTCGAGCCGGATGTCGCCGTCGCTCTTGTTGACGAGATAGACGCTGGAAGTCCCCTTCCTCGGCCTGCAGACGAAATAAAAGTCGAGCGCGCCGCCGCCGGAGCCGGCGATGGGAATGAAACTGCGGCCGCGCCATTTCTGCCAGGCAACGCCCACCACCGCGGCGACTTCCTCGAACGAGAGCACGCCGGTCTCGGCGAGCAGGTTCCTGAAGATCTGGTTCGGCGAGCCGTGACCGACTCCCAGGCTCCCGCCGCCGGCAATCAGCACGTCCTTGTCGCCGTCGTTGTCGATGTCGACGACAGTGATCCCGTGCATATCGACGATGTCGGTAATCGGCAGGGAGAGCGTGCGGTCCTCGAACCGGCCGCCCCGATTGAGGTAGACCGACGGCCTGGCGCCGCCGTGATTGCTGACGATGAGGTCGTCGCGGCCGTCGTTATCGATGTCGCTGAACACCGCCCCGAAGGTGCAGATGTGGTTTTCGATCCCGTATCGGGCGGTCACGTCGGCAAAGGTAATTACCGTCTTCTGAACGTCGTTCTCTTGTACATCCGCTGCATAAACCGCCGGCGGCAGCAACAATATTATCAACAGGGCCGTCAGCTGGTAATCCCGGT
This sequence comes from Acidobacteriota bacterium, assembly GCA_035530855.1. GTDB lineage: Bacteria > Acidobacteriota > DATKUA01 > DATKUA01 > DATKUA01 > DATKUA01. Next base: position 2,789 of record DATKUA010000135.1, read on the forward strand.
GTTTTTTCATATCCCTACGCGATCTTCTTTCTCAATTGTCCGGTTGCAACGGGTTGAATTTTCTTTGGGCCCTGGCTCGCCTGCGCCACGTCCGGCGACAAAATGCTATTTTATCCAATAAAAGGCAATACCCCGAGTGCATTCGTCACCGCTTGCTCAAAAGTAATTATTCCCGATTCTGCACCTGCGGAAAAATCACGTGGCGGAATCTCACATTTTCCACCCGCCCGGCGGGCACACGTTTGCCCTCCGCCTCTTCTCTGAAAATCCGGAAGCTCAGCTCATTTATCCCCACCCTCAGGACGTCTGCGGAGTAGCGGAAAACACAGGTGCTTCTTCCGGCAGAAAGTGCCACCGAACCGCAGTTCCGCGCGTTCAGGTCCGCCGTCAGCACGTATTTATCTTTCGGCGGTGTCAGGCGCAAGATGCAGACGATCTCGCCCTCAAGGCGATGCGGACGGTTGATGGAGAACAATATGCGCGCGCGGGAATCGCTGATTATCCACTGATTCTCCGTGGCCTCAAACAGCTCCCAGCCCTCCACCAGCAGCTCGGGAATCAGTAACAAATTCCCGACGTTGCTGTCGATCGGTTTGCCCGTGACGGCGTCGTAGCTGGATGGCGGAACGCTGTTCGCCAATGCGTAGGGTATGCTCCCCGGCATGCTCGGAGGCCACCCGGCCAGGTCCCACACCTTCCGGTAATTGGTCTCAGCGACCCCGATCAAACTGAGATAATCGCGCGTTCCTTTATGCTCGCTGACAGTCTGCATCGATAAAAAATTCCACAGAAGCAGCGGAGCCGTGATTATCCCCGTGGCCACCGCGGGACGGCTGCGAAACAGCTCGGTGATCCGTTGTAGAAACGCCGCCATGCCTACGGCCAAGAGTGGCATCGTATTGGCGAAGCGCCTGATGCCGAATGTCGTGTCCCCGCACCACCAATCGCCCGATACACTGTAAAGAACAATATACAGCAGCAGCACGCCCAGGCAGGGCGCCAGGAATCTCTTCTCAGTCGTCACCGCCAGGAACATCCCGATAAGCGCCAAACCCAGCAGCGGCGTGAACGATATTATCCCGTTTCGCGAAAAAAGCAGCTCAACCATATATGGATAATCAAAGTGGTAGAAGTTTGACGCCATCGGCGGCTGCGGCGCGCCGAAAATGGCATTCCAGACCAGCAATTGGGGCAGAAATATGATGAACACAAATAACGCCGCCAACCCCCAGCGCCCGGCAAGCCTCAACCACTCCTGATAATCCCGCCAGCCTCTGTCCGCCACCAGATTCCAGGCCGAATGGGCGGCCGGAACCAGCAGCATCAGCGCGTTCTGCGGCCGAGTTAGAATCATCAGCCCGGCGGCCACGCCGAACACTACCGCCCTCCCCCAAGTGAACCTCTCGTAAAACCTCAACCACAGCCACAGCACCAGCGCAACCAGAAACACCGACGGCGCGTGCGACATGTCGCCCCGGTAGACCGCATAGAAGTAGCCGAAACTCCCGGCCCAGACCAGCAGAGCGCTGAATAGCGACAATGCCGGCGAAAAGAAGCTCCGCAGGATTCTGATCATCAGCCAAAGCGCCGCCAGGCCGTAACACAGGCTGCTGAAAAGAACGGCGAGCTGGTAGCCCGGCTCGACGCCTTCACCCCGGATCAAAATGTGCGCAACCACGTAGAAAGGGGACCAGAGTACCGGCGCTCCGATCGGAAAAGCATTGGACACCAGGCCCGTTACCGCGGTCTTCGTTAACGGACCTTTACCCCTCTCCTCACGCCTCGCGGCCTTTGTCGAGACCTCTTCAATCTCGTCGGCGAAATCGAGATCGCCGTGCATCAGCACCGACGGCAGGAAGACAAAATACTTGACGCCGTCGGCGACAAGCAGGCTGTCGCCCCGCTCCAGCCTGCCGGTGTTGTATATCGCCCAGTGCGCGAACGTCAGCAGCGAGATGAACACGAAAGACCAGACCAGCCATCCCGGCCGGCGGTAGTCCGTTCCTGTCGCCCCTGTTTGATTCCCGCTCATATTTTTGTGCACCACGCTCCGGCCTGTCTGGTTTATTGGTATTGCCGTTTATTGCGACGACTTCATCTTATGCAAACAAAAGGGCGGACCGCAAGGCCCGCCCTCCTGCAAGATTCGCCGGGGTTACTGTACTTTCAAGCCAGGGAAGCCAACTGCTCCGTCAGCGTTCCCTTCACCAAATCCACCTTATAGGCATTGGCCTCGAGCGGCCGCGCGCCTTGCACAGCCGCCTCGGCAGCCGCCAAGATTGTGGCCTTATCGAGCTTCTTGCCCTTCAGTGCGGCTTCCGCGGCTTCGGCACGCCAGGGAACCGGCGCCACGCCGCCCAGGAAGATCCGCGCCTGCTTGACCGTCCCGCCGTCCATCGTCAGGGCGATCGCCGTGCTGGTCAGGGCGAAATCCCAGGCCTGCCGCGCCCGGACCTTGCGGTAGGCGCTCTTGAGGCCGGGCGGCGGCGCGGGCAGCAGCACCTCGGTGACGATCTCGTTGCGCTGCAGCACGTTCTCCTTCTCGATGTCCACCCCGGGAAGCTGGTGGAACTTATCCACCGCCAGCGTGCGCGTCCCGCCCGGTCCGGCGATCCTCACCCCGGCGTTCAGCGCGCAGAGTGCGGGCGCCGAGTCGGAGGGGTAGACGATGTAGCAGGGGTCGCCGCCGAAGATGCAGTGGAACATGTTCTCGCCGCCCTCGGCGTAGCACATGTCGCCGCCCTTCTTGGCGCAGTGGAAGTCGCCGCGGAAGTACCAGCAGCGCGGCCGCTGGCAGAGGTTGCCGCCGATTGTGCCCTGGTTGCGCAACTGCGGGCTGGCGATCTCGCCCGCCGCCTGCGCGAGCACGGCGTACTTCGATCTGATCGTCTCGGCGGCAGCGACTTCCGCGATCGTGGTCAGGGCTCCGATGCGCAGTCCGCCGTTCGGGCCCGCGCTGATGCCGTGAAGTTCCTTCAGCCCGCTGATGCTGACGACCTTCCCGGCCTCCAGCACCTCGTCGCGCAGGCAGCCCAGCAGATCGGTTCCGCCCGCGAGGACGGTGGAATTGGGGGTGCCGAGTTGCTTCACGGCGTCGTCGATCGACTTCGCTTTAACGTAAGTGAATTGGCCTATCATCGTCTCACCCCCTCTCCTTCTGCTGCTTAAGGGCTTGCAGGATCCGCGGAGGATTGATCGGGGCATCGGCGATCCTGATGCCGATGGCATCGCAGACCGCGTTCGCGATCGCTCCCGCGGCGGGGATCACCGGCGGCTCGCCGAGGCCCTTGACTCCCGCGTTGTTGATGATCTCGTCGTGCGGGTCGATCGCCACCACCGAATGCTGCGGCGGCACGTCCAGCGCGGTGGGGATCTTGTAGTCGTGCCAGTTGACGTTGCACATCTTGCCGGTCTGGCGGTCCATCACGCGCGTCTCGGTCATCGCCAGACCCTGGCCCTGCGTCATCCCGCCGTGGACCTGGTTGTCGTAGGTCTTGCGATTGATCACCCGCCCGCTCTCGTGCGCGCCCACCAACCGCAGCACCTTAACCTCGCCGGTCAGCGTGTTGACCTCGACCTCGGCGAAATGCGCTCCGAACGGCCTGTAGATGTGGGTTTCGGGCAGAGGATCGGCGTAGCCGACGCCGACGACGTCAAGCTGCTGCCGCGCCTGGATGAGCTCCGGTATCGACTTCTTCTTCTCCGGGTCGCTGATGCAGACCACCGAGTTATCCTTTAACTCGAGGTCGTTGACCGGCACCCCCAGGTCCTCGGCGCCCCACTCCAGCATTTGCTTCTTCACCTTCGCCGCGGCGTTGCGCGCGGTCGGTACCAGGCCGGGAAGAGTCTGGCTGCCGCCGCTCGAGTAGGCGTAGGGAGTGCTGCCGGTGTCGGCGTTCTCGATCTTCACCCGCTCAAGCGGCACGTTCAGCTCTTCGGCGACCGTCATGCAGCCGATCGTCTTGGAGCCGGTGCCGATGTCCATCGCCCCGGTGGTCAACAGGACGCTGCCGTCGACGAACATCTTGACGATGGCCGTAAACGGCGGACCGCCCCGGCCGTAACTCCACACGCCTGCGGACGCGCCGACGCCCCGGCGGATATGGCCGTCGCCCTTCGGCCTGGACTTGGCTTCCTTCCAGCCGAATTCCGCGGCGCCCTGCTTGAGGCACTCCGCCAGGCCCGTGCTCGAGTAGGGACGGTTCTCGTCGTCCATCTGGCTGAAATCGGGCACGTTCTTCAGGCGGAACTCCACCGGGCACATGCCGATCTTCTTGGCGAGCGCGTCAATAAGCTGCTCCAGAGCCCAGGAGCACTGCGGGAAGCCCGGGGCCCGCATCGCGCGCGCCTTGCCGATGTTGGTCAGGTATTGCTCGACCGAGTACTCCACGTTGGAGCACTTGTAAAGCTCGCCGACCTGGAAGGCACTGATGCCGCCGCCCCAATAGGCGCCGCCGGTGCCTGTGCTGACCATCCGCAGCGCGGTTATCGTGCCGTCGCGCTTCACCCCGCCCTTCAGCTTCATCTTCGGGCCGGGACCGTTGCCCGCGCACAGGAACGATTCCTCACGAGTGAGCGTGTACTTCACCGGCCTGCCGGTGGTGCGCGCCAGCAAGGCGGCGATCACCGTGCATTTGCCCACCTCCAGCTTGCAGCCGAAGGCGCCGCCCATGTACTTGCAGATGACGCGAACTTTGTTAAAGGGGATGCGCAGAGCGCGCGCGACGCCCATCATCACCGCGTAGACGCCCTGGGTTGAATCCCAGACGGTGAGGTTGTCGCCGTCCCACTTGGCCACCGACGCATGCGTCTCCATCGGCGTATGAATGCGGGTGCCGACCGAGTAAGTCTCCTCCACCACCACATCGGCCTCGGCAAATCCCGCTTCCAGGTCGCCGCGGCTGTAATTGCTCGGCTCCCCGACGTTGCCGCCCTCCAGAACCTCGGGCGCACCGGGCTCGAGCGCTTTCTCGTCAATCACGAACGGAAGCGTCTCGTACTCCACCTCGATCGCCTTGACGGCGTCCCAGGCCTGCTGAGGAGTCTCGGCCGCCACGGCGGCCACCTCTTCGCCCTCGTAGCGGCAGTGGGGATCGAAGAGCTTGCTCAGCGGATTGTTGCCGCGGCCGTACCAGGGGATGTCGGTTCCGGGGGTCTTGCCCGAGATCACGGCGCGCACGCCGGGCATCTTCTCCGCCTTCGAGCTGTCGATCTTCTTGACTTTGGCGTTGGCGTGCGGGCTGCGGAGGATGGCGCAGTGAAGCATGTCGGGTAGGGTGACGTCGAAGGTGTACTGCGCCGCGCCGCTGACCCGCTCGTAGGCGTCCACACGGGGCAACGCCTGGCCCACAATCTTCGTCTCGCCGGGCCACTGTTCCAGCCGTTCGTCGGGCGTCGGCGTCTCCGGCTCGAACTCGCTGCGGAAATAGGCTTCGGCGTAATCGTCTTTCTTTCCGGCCATCACGCACCTCCCTTCCGTTTGAGCTCGGAGGCCTTTTTGGCAGCGCTGAAGATGTGCTGGTAGGCGCCGCAACGGCAGAGGTTGCCGCTCACTCCCATGCGGATCTCATCGAGCGAGGGATCGGGATTTGCCCGCAGCAGGCCCTCGACCGCCATTATCTGCCCCGGCGTGCAGAAGCCGCACTGGAAGGCATCCTCCTCGGCGAACGCCTGCTGCACGGCTCCGAGCTTCTCACCGTCCATCAGGCCTTCAAGGGTCGTGATCTTGCGGCCCTCGGCCTCGACCGCGAGCGTCATGCAGGAGTAGCGCGGCAGCTCGTCGATGATCACAGTGCACGCGCCGCACTCGCCCCGCTCGCAGCCGGGTTTTGTTCCCATCAGACCAAACACGTCGCGCAGGACGTAGAGCAGTGTCCAGCGCGGCTCGACCAGCACCTTGCGCCTGCGGCCGTTGACATCGAGGATCACCTCGACCAACTCGCCCGCCGACTTCACTTCCTGTGCGAGCCCGGCCGTGGCCGTGCTCGCGGCGGCAGCGGCGATAGCGCCGGCGCCGACCGTGCTCATGAAACCGCGGCGGCTTAAACCCTGTTTGGTCCGGGAACTCTTGCTCTTATGTTCCTTGTCCATAGAATTCCCCCAGCGGATGTTGGTTTGGACAGGAGTCGCGCTCGATTCTTCCGGCGGTAAATCTGGATGCATGAACTACGAAAAACCCCAACGCAAGACCCCTTTCAAGCTAATATAATCTTATTTATTCTGTAATGGAACAGTAAGCGACGGCACAACATGGAATTTTTTTTACACCAAGACGGCGACATCCAGGTCAGCCGCCTGCCCCTGTGGCTCGACGCGCGCGAGCGGCGCCCGCTGAACTTCGTCAGCCACGCTCACGCCGACCACATCGGCAGGCACCGCCGCATCATCTGCACCCCGCCGACGTTTGCTCTGATCAAGGCCCGGATGGGCCCTTGTGCGGCGACGATCATCGACTATGGCGAGACGATCGAAATCGCCGGGGCGCGAATCACTCTCTGGCCCGCCGGGCACGTCCTCGGCTCGGCGCAGATCCTGATCGAGCGGGAAGATACGAAGCTGCTCTACACCGGCGATTTACGCCTCGGCGAGAGTCTCACGAGCGAGCAGGCGGAACCGGTGCGCTGCGACTACATGCTGATGGAGTGCACCTACGGCCACCCGCGCTACGTCTTCCCCTCGCGCGAGGAGACTTTGGAGTTGATGGGCGCCTTCATCGAACGCAGCTTCGACGCCTGCTGCACGCCGGTGCTGCTGGCTTACTCGCTGGGCAAGGCCCAGGAGGCGATCAAGCTGGTGGAGAAGCTCGGTTTCGGCGTGATAGCGCACCCCGCAATCTGGAAAATCTGCGAGGTCTACGCCGCGTTCGGCATCGATTTTCCCCTGCTCTCGAGGCTGGATGAGGGGCCGGTCGGCCGCCGCGTTGTTCTCTTCCCGCCCCAGAACGCCGCCAGGGAAAAGCTGGGCTTGCTCGGGCCCGTGCGGACCGCCATCCTCACCGGCTGGGCGCTGGACGACCGCTGCCGCCACCTCTTCGGGGCCGACGAGTGCATCCCCTTCAGCGACCACTGCGATTTCGCCGAACTCATCAGGGCGGCCGCCGAGAGCGGCGCGAAGAAAATTTTCACCCACCATGGCGATGCCGTCCGCTTCGCCGAATTTCTCAAGGCCGAGGGCATCGACGCCCAGCCGCTCGTCCCGCCGCCTCAGGGCCGGCTGTTCTGAATCGATACCGTCTAATTTTAACCTTTGCCTGCGCCGCGCTGTCTTAACGGCAGAAATAAAAGTTCACCCTCATCAGGAGGAAGTCATGAAGAAAATGATATTGGTTGCAGCTGCCGCGGTGCTCGCCGGCTCTTTCGGATTGGCAATGTCCGTGTCCGTGGATGACGTCACGCCGCCCGAACCGGAAAAAGCTCTCGAAGTGCTCCCGCCTCAGGAAGATACGGCTGCCGAACCGGCTCCCCCCACCCGGTTCTGGCGCCACGATTGGCTCAAGACCGAGCTCGGCCTTACCGATGAGCAGAGTGCAAAGCTGGAGCAGATGCGCAGCGAGCACTGGAAGGCCCAGATCGAGCTGAAGGCCAAACTACAGGTCGCCGGCATCGAGCTTGCCGAGTTGATGAAGACCAAAGGCAACGACGACGCCGTACTACAGAAAGCCGCGGAGATTTCCGCGCTGCGCAATCAGACGGCTGAGATGATGGTTCGGAACCAGCTCGACCGCCGAGCCGTCTTCACCGATGAGCAGTGGGAAAAAGTGAGTAAACTCCAAAGCGCCGTCGGCTACATGAAAATGCGGCACGGAGACCGCCGCTTCGACGGGCGGCACGGTCGTGGCATGGACTTCCACGGCAGAAGTGATTTCGGCCGAAGGTCCCCGGCGCGTCGCGATAGGGATCGCTGACCCGGCGGTTGACGGGAATATAATCAGCCCCCCCTCCTCACTCCACCAACCATAGATCAGCGGGCCCCCGCAAGGGGGCCCATTTTGTTTCCCGTGCGGGTAATCCAAAATATTGTAACGGCTGATCGAGCCGACGGAAAAACGGCCGGATTTTATGCGGTGCCGTTAAATAACACGCAGGGTATCAATAGTTTACCCGGCAAGATCCCACCCCCGGGCTCAACCCTGATTCCGCTTGACAGTCGCGGGAGCTTCCTGTAGCGTATGACGTTCGATTGTAGCCATAATCGTCATGATTTCACGCAGTTAGGCGGAAGTAGCTTATGCTTGACCACCTGTCCGAAAGGCTACAGAAAGTTTTCAAGAATCTCCGGGGCGAGGGCCGGATCTCCGAAAAGAACATCGAAGAGGCCCTGCGGGAGATTCGTATAGCTTTGCTCGAAGCCGACGTCAACTATGCCGTCGTCAAGGGCTTCATCAAACGGGTAAAGAACCTGGCGCTCGGCCAGGATGTTCTCACCAGCCTAACTCCCGGCCAGCAGGTGATCAAGATCGTCCGCGATGAGCTGATCGCCCTGCTCGGCGGCGAGCACAGCGCCATCAATTTCGCCAACTTCCCGCCGAGCGTGATCATGCTCGTCGGCCTCCAGGGATCGGGCAAGACAACCACCTGCGGCAAGCTCGGCGTGCTGCTGCGCAAGCAGGGCCGCCACCCGCTGCTGGTGCCCGCCGACGTCTACCGCCCCGCGGCCATCGAACAGTTGCACCAGATCGCCGACCAGGTCTCGCTCCCATGTTTCGACAGCGATCCGAAGATGTCGCCTCCCGACATCTGCAAGGCGGCGGCGCGCCAGGCGGCCAAAACCGGGCGGGACGTGATACTCGTCGACACCGCCGGCCGGCTGCACATCGACGAAAAGCTGATGACGGAACTCTCGGTGATCCGCAAGCGGATGCAGCCGAGCGAGATACTCTTCGTCGCCGACTCGATGACCGGGCAGGACGCCGTCCGCAGCGCTGAGGCCTTCAATGCCGGCCTCGACATCACGGGCGTCGTGCTGACGAAGCTCGACGGCGACGCCCGCGGCGGAGCCGCCCTCAGCATCCGCGAGATCACCGGCAAGCCGATCAAGTTCATCGGCATCGGCGAGCGCTTCGAGGACCTCGAGCCGATGCATCCCGACCGCCTCGTCAGCCGCATCCTCGGCATGGGCGACGTCCTCACCCTGATCGAGAAGGCGGAAGAGGCGATCGACGTCGAGCAGGCCGCGGAGCTCGAGCGCAAGATCCGCAGGCAGGAGTTCACCCTCGCCGACTTCCGCGACCAGATCCGCCAGCTCGGCAAGATGGGGCCGCTCGACAGCATCATGGGAATGATCCCGGGACTTGGCAAAGTGGCCAAGATGAGGCAGGATGTCGACGCCCAGAAAGAAATGAGGCACGTGGAGGCGATCCTCAACTCGATGACCGGGCGCGAGCTGAGGAGTTACAGGATAATCAACGGCAGCCGCCGCAAGCGCATCGCGCGCGGCAGCGGAACGTCGGTGCAGAAGGTAAATCAGGTGCTGCGGCAGTTCGTCGCCGCGCGTAAGATGATGAAGCAGCTTTCGAAAGCTCCGATGGGCAAGGGGCGCTCGTTACGCAAGCTCGCTGACATGTTAAAATAGCAGTTTAGGAGGACCGATAGGCTTATGCTTTCCATCAGGTTAACACGCTTAGGCAGGCGGAACCGCCCCTTCTACCGGGTGGTTGTCGCCGACTCGCGCCGCGCGCGCGACGGACGGTTTATCGAGGTGGTCGGGCATTACGATCCGGTGCAGAAGCCCGCGATGGTCAAGCTCGACACAGATAAAATAGAAGAATGGGTGGGCAAAGGCGCAAAGCTCAGTGACACAGTCCGCTCTTTAGTTAAACAAACCAAAGAAAAAGAAATATCTGAATCAAGCCCTACAGATGAAGTGCAGCAGGAGGACAAAGAATGAGAGACCTGGTTGAGCAGATCGCACGATCCCTCGTTGACAACCCCGATGATGTCAAGGTTACTGAGATCGTGGGCGAGCAGACGACGGTACTCGAACTACGGGTAGCACAGGAAGACTTGGGCAAGGTAATCGGCAAGCAGGGTCGCACAGCACGCGCCGTCCGCACAATCCTCGGCGCTGCCGGCATGAAGATTCGCAAGCGCTTCGTGCTGGAAATCCTCGAGTAGATGGCGGAGCCCGCTACCGAGGGGCGTGAAATACCTGTCGCCGTCGTCGGACGGCCCCGCGGAATTCGCGGAGAAGTTATTCTACATCCTTACTTCGACCTCAAACGAGAGAGTCTCGAGGGGATAGAGGCTGTCCTGCGCCGGCCGGGCCGCGCTGATCGCCGTCTGGCCATTCGTCGGTTTTGGTGGCACCAGCAGAAGGCTATCTGCCACTTCGAAGGTTACGATTCCATCGACGAGGTGCGGGAACTGATGCACGCAGAAATGTTCGTGCTCCGCGAGCACCTGGCGCCGCTCGACGACGACGAGTTCTTCGCCACCGACCTGATCGGTTGCGAAGTCGTGCTGGCCGACGGCACACTCATCGGCACTGTCAACGCCGCGGACGATAAGGGCGCCCCGCTGCTGACCATCGATGGGGCCGGCGGCAAGGAACTGCTGATCCCGTTCGCCGATGGGATCGTCGTCGCAACAGATACCGCGAACAAGCGAATCGTGGTCGATCCGCCGGAAGGGCTGTTCGAGATCAATGAAGGTTGACGTCATCACCATCTTCCCGGAGTTGTTCGAGGCCTTCCTCGAATGCAGCATTGTCGGCAGGGCGCGGCAGCGCGGCTTGCTGGAGGTGGCGGTTCACGACCTGCGCGATTACGCGGCCGACCGGCACCGCACGGTCGACGACTCGCCCTACGGCGGCGGCCCCGGCATGGTGATGAAGCCCGAGCCGTGGTTCGCGGCCCTGCGCGACATCCTCGGAGAGCCGGCGACAGGCGGGCAACCGCGGGCCGAAGTGATCCTGCTGACCCCCAGGGGGAGGCGCCTGACGCAGAATTCGCTGGAGGAGTTCAGCCGGAGCGAGCGCCTGGTCGTCCTTTGCGGTCGCTACGAAGGCATCGACGACCGCGTGCGCCGGCGCTGGGTCACCTGCGAGATCTCTATCGGCGACTTCGTTCTCGGCGGCGGCGAGCTGGCGGCGCAGGTTGTCATCGAGGGCGTCACCAGGCTCCTTCCCGGAGCACTGGGCGACCCTGAGTCCGCCAGGCAGGACAGCTACACTTCCGGGCTGCTGGATCACCGCCATTTCACCAAGCCCGCTGAATTCGAGGACATGGCGGTGCCCGAAGTGCTTCTCAGCGGCAACCACGAGGAGATCAGGCGGTGGCGGCTGCGGGATGCCCTGGAAGCGACTCTGAGGCGGCGTCCGGATCTCCTGGAGCGGCTGGAGTTGACCGAAGAGCAAAAGAATCTCTTGCGGGATATAAAAAGAAATGGTAAAAACTCCGGCGCGCTCTTGAGCAGCGCCGTGGAGAAAGATGATGGAAAAGCTGAAGATAGTAGACGCTGCAGCGATTCGCGATGACATCCCACCGTTCCGCGCGGGCGACACGGTCCGCGTCCACGTGCGGGTGAGCGAGGCGCAGAAAGAGCGTATTCAGGTTTACGAGGGCGTGGTGATCGGTCGCTCCGGCGGCGCTGCAACGGAGACGTTCACGGTCCGCAAAATTTCCTTCGGTGTCGGCGTTGAGCGCATCTTCCCCCTGCACTCGCCGATCATCGCCAAGATCGAGGTCGTTCGCCGCGGGCGCGTCCGCCGCGCCAAGCTCTATTACCTGCGCACGCGCAAGGGCAAGTCTGCGAGGATCCGCGAACTGCGCCGGGACGTCGCCAAGAGCTGAACGGTCGCAATCTTTCCCTTGGAAGAGATCGCTGTCGGTAAATTCGCTCTCCTGCACAGAGCCGATTACCGCATTCCCACCCAGCCGCAGTTCGAGACGACTGCGCTCTAACTGGGCGTTGATCTATCGCCTACCCCCGATTAGACTGCGAATCACCGGAAAATGTGGGAGACTGAGGCAAAATTGAAGCGCTGTGGCCTCGGACCGGTCGCCGGGGTCGACGAGGCAGGGAGAGGGCCGCTCTTCGGACCGGTGCTGGCCGCCGCCTTCATCCCCAGGGAAATCGGCCTACCCGAAAATGTCAACGACTCGAAACAGCTCTCCGAGCGGGAGCGCGAGGCGATCTACCCCTCCGTGATCGACGCCGCAGCCGACTTCGCCGTCGGGCTGGCCACCGCCGCCGAGATCGACAGGCTCAACATCCTCGTCGCCACCAAACTCGCCATGAAGCGGGCCCTGCGCGGACTCAGGCTCAAGCCTGCGCTGGTTCTGGTTGACGGTCTGTGCCTCGACGGCCCCATACCAAGCCGCAAGATAATTCGCGGCGACGCCACTGTGGGCTCGATCGCCGCCGCGTCGATCATCGCCAAGGTCACCAGGGACGCGCTGATGCGCGGCCTCCATCGCCGCTTTCCCGGATACCATCTCGACCGCAACAAGGGCTACGGCACGCCGGAACACCTCGAAGCCCTGCGCCGCCTCGGCCCGACAGCGTTGCACAGAAAAACATTCAATGGGGTGCGACAGCCCAAACTCGTGTTATGATTTAGACACAAGGAGTTCCCGGTTGCCATGGCTAAAGAGCGCCTCACAATTCGCCAGGCCGAACAGCTGGTCGCTCAGGGTAAGTACGAGCGTGCAATCGATATCTACAAGGATATCCTGGCCCACAAGCCTGACGACATCTCGGCGCTCAACGCGGTAGGCGATCTCTATATCCGCATCGGCGAGGGAGAAAGAGCGGTTCAGTTTTTCCTCCGAGCGGCTAAAAATTACGAGACTGGGGGCTTCTACAAAAAGGCCATCGCCATTCTCCGCAAAGCCCACCGTCAGGCCCCGACCGTCAGAGAGGTTGTCGAGCATCTCGCCGATCTTTACACGCAGGAAGGACTGCTAGTGGAGGCACGTGCGCTGCTGCTCGACCTCGCGCGCCACCACCACTCGTTGGGGCATACAAAAGAAGCCCGTAGAGCCTTTGAGAAAGTGGTGGAGATCGATCCCCATTCGATTCCATCCCTGTTGAAAATAAGTGAGCTGGCCGCAGCCGAGAACGACACGGAGGCCGAGTACAAAGCCTACCTGGCAGTCAGCAAGGAGCTGGCGGTCGTGGGTAGGCTGGAGGAAGCCCTCAAGCTGCTCGACCAGGCGCATCGTGCCGACCCTGAAAACGTCGGCGTGATAAAACTCCTCGCCGATCTGATGCACCGGGCCGGCAACTCCGGCGGCGCTCGGGAGCTCTACGAATCGCTCTTGGAGCGAACCCCGGCCGAAGCCGAGGTTCTCGCCGCGCTGGGAGAAATCGCACTCGACGAGGGGGATCGAGACAAAGCCGCAGAGCTTTTCCACAAAGCCGGCGAGAGCGACGAATCCTGCGACCGCGTCCCCTTGCTGGGAGCGCGGATAGCCGCGGCCAACGGAGATGTTGATATAGCCTTCAATTATCTCGAAAGCGTGCTGGACAAGCTGAACATCGAGGACGAAAACCATCCGGCAGTAGCCGCTCTCGAGTACCTTATCGAGAAAGTGCCCGGCCACATGCCTTCACTCAGGCGGCTGGAAAAACTCCACACGTTTCTCGGCAACAAGCCTCGGCTTACATCCGCTCTCACGCGTCTCGCCGACGCCCTCGAACGAGAGGAGGAGTACGCCGAGGCAATCGAGGTCGCCGAGCGCCTGCAGGGTTTGGAACCCAGGGTGATGTCGCACAAGGCGAGACTCGGCAGGCTTTACGAGCATTCCAGGGGGGCCGCCATTTTCGGGTCCCCTGATGTCGAGACCTCCGCGGAACCCCTACGAGTGGATCAGGATAGCGGGTTACCGGCGCCCGATTTTTTCACAGACCGCAATGAAACGCCTGAAATCAAGCGGATTCTGATGGAAGCCTACGTGTTCCTGCGCTACGGCCTTCGCGACAAGGCGAAGCAGCGGGTCAGCGCCGGGCTGGCCGTGCTCAGCGACGACCCCGAGCTCCACGAGCGGCTCGCCTTCATCCAGCTGGAAGAGGGCGAGACACAAACTGCTCTTGAAACCTACTCCCTTGCCGCCGGAATCTGGGAGAAGCGCAAGAATTTCAAGAAAGCCGAAGAACTCAACCGCAAGATCGCTGAAATTTCGGCGGTGGCCGAAAAAGCCGCTCCGTCAATTGCCCCTGGGATCGAGGAAGAATTCGCCGCCGATGAACCTCTCGCCAAGAAAATTGCCGAAGCCAGCTACTATCTCGACCAGCGATTCATCAGCGCTGCCCACCGCGTACTCGCCGATCTGCGCCAGGAGTTCTCAGGCGAAGCAAGAATCGAGGAGTTGTGGGACCGCCTGCGTTCGATGGTCAGCGTGGAGTTGGACACAGAGCAGGTCGGCAAGGAAATCGACGACTTCTTCATCGAGCTGGAGGAAGAAGCGGCCGGGACTCCTCCGCCCGCCGCCGGCGGCCCGCCGCTCAGCTCGATCAGCGATGAGCTGGCCGAGGAGCTCTATGCTCTGCACAGCGCGGCCGAGCGCCGCCACGGCTCGCTCACAGGCGCCTCGCGCAAAGTCGACGCGGAACGAATCCTCAGCCACACCCACTCGGAGCGCCAACGCCAGTCGGCCGACGAGACCGCCAGGATCCATTTCGAGCTGGGAGCCGCGTACATGGAAACCGGCCTCGTGGAGGAGGCGATAACCGAGTTCCAGATGGCCGCCGAAGATTCGCTCTTCCACCAGAAATCATGCCTGCAATTGGGAATCTGTTTCCAGAAGCGCGGCATGGACAGTACGGCCGCCGAGTGGCTCCAGCGAGGGCTCACGGCCGGCGGAGACGAAAGGATCATGGCCGACACCCTCTTCCAGCTCGCAATGGCCTACAAGTCGATGGGCAAGGACGTACAGCTGGCATCAATTATTGACCAACTCAGGGCTTTGGCTCCGGACCATCCGGGGCTGGAGGGGATCGATGCCGGCGATTAAAGCCTCTCACTTCAATGTTGGATCTGATGAATAGCCCGTCGAGAATCAAACTGATTGTTTTCGATATGGACGGCACAATCACCCGCCCGCGCCTCGATTTCGGCGAAATCAGAAAAGCGATCGGCAATGACGACCCCTCCCTGCTCAGCCTCGATTTCATCCTCTCTCTTCCGCCCGACGAGCAGAAGAAAGCCTGGGAGATAATGCACCGATACGAAGATGAAGCCGCCGAGAACGCGGAGCCCCAGGCCGGAGCCGTCGAACTGCTGGCCGAACTGCGACGCCGGGGCATCAAAACCGCGATCTTCACGCGCAATTCCCGCAAATCGGTGGAGACCGTGCTGTCGAAAATCGGAGTCGAAGTCGACCGCATCATCGCCCGTGAAGACGCGCCGCCGAAGCCCGACCCACGAGCGATAAACGAGCTGATGGAAAGATACGCCGTCCACAGAGAAGAGGTGCTGATGGTCGGCGATTTCGCCCTCGATATCGAAGCCGGCAGGCAGGCGGGCATCGCCACCGTGCTGCTGCGCAACGGCGACAACCACGCGCTCAAGGCCGATCCGGATTTCGAGATCGACTCCCTGCTCCAGCTTCGGGAAATCATTGCAAGATGAGGGCGGTGTGCCTGATCGCGCTGCTCGTAACCGCCTCCACCCTGATCGCCGCCTCACAGGCCTGCACCGGGCCGGTTGAGCAGGCGGATGCGCCCGAAAACCTGCCCGACCCGCCGCCGGAACTGGTCTTCGACCTGAACAGAGTAAGCCTCGAAGAGCTACTGGATGCGGCCGACCGCATAAGCGGTCTGAGCAAAACCGTCGCGCGGGAGATCGTCGAATTCCGCAAGGAGCTCCACTACGAGAGGGTCGAGGACCTGCTTGCGGTGCCGGGTATCGGTGAGAAAACGTTCCTGCAGATCCGCAGGTTCTTCAAAGTCTCGAGTGCCGACTGATTTCCGCCGCCCCGCCGATATCACATCCGGCGCGTCAGGGTTTCAACCAGGAGCCTGACTCCGAATCCCACGGGGCCGACCGGCATGTAGGCCCTCTCCTTCTCCAGCCACGAGACTCCGGCGATGTCGATGTGGGTCCAGCGCGTTTCTCCGACAAAGCGCTTGAGGAAGGCCGCGGCGGTGATCGCCCCCGCGCCGCGTTCGCCGATATTCTTGATGTCGGCTATCTTGCTCTTCAGCTGCTCGTCGTAGTCGGGCCAGAGGGGAAGGCGCCACACCCGCTCGCCGGTCTTCGCCCCCGCCTTCTCGAGCTGGATGCAGAGCTCGTTGTCGTTGCCCAGGAGGCCGGCGGCGACATCTCCCAGGGCCACGAAGCAGGCGCCGGTGAGCGTCGCCAGATCGATCATCACCTCCGGCGAGTATTCCTTGGCCGCGTAAGCGAGCGCGTCGGCCAGGGCGAGACGTCCTTCGGCGTCGGTGTTGAGCACCTCGATGGTGATCCCCTGATAGCTGGTCCAGATGTCGCCGGGGCGTTGCGCGGAGGGGCCCGGCATGTTCTCCGCAGCCGGTATCACAGCCACCACCCGGCGCTCGTAATTGAGATTACCGAGGGCATCCACCGCCGCCAGCACGGCTGCCGCGCCGGCCATGTCACCCTTCATCGCATCCATGTCCTTCGACGGCTTGATCGATATCCCGCCCGTGTCGAAAGTGATCCCTTTGCCCACCAGCGCTATCGGCGCTTCTTCGCTCTCGGGGGCCGTATCCACGACGATCAGGCACGGCGGGCGGGCGCTGCCCATGCCCACCGACAGCAGCGCGTTGAAACCCATCTCTTTCAATTCGTCGGCGCCGAATATCTTGACCGAATAGCCGTGGCTCCCGGCGACCTTCACCGCCTCCTCGGCCAGAGCCTCGGGGAAAAGCTCATTGCCGGGACGGCCGATCAGCTCACGCGCATAACAGGTGGCGCCGGCGGTCACAATCCCGTGATTCACGGTGGCCGTCGCCTCGGCGGGAACATTCTCCCCAGGCCAGAGCAGCTCAATCTTGCCGATCCGGGGGCGCTCCTCCTCTTTCAACTCGGAGCGATATTTCAGGTTCCGCCAGAGAGCGAGCTGTGCCGTCTCGGCCGCCAACTCAGCGCAACGCACCAGGTCCGGTCCGGCAACCGCCAGCGAGCCGATGTCGAGACTCAGCGTCTCGATTTCGAGCCTCTCGGCGGCCATGCAACCGGCTGCCAGCGCCCGGCGCACGCGCTCGTCGTCGAGTTCTCCCGCCTTGCCCAGGCCGATCAGGAGTATCCGCCGCGGCCCGGTCTGTTTCGTCGAGAAGAGCGTCAACACCTGCTCCGCGCGGCCGGCGAAATCGCCCTCCGCCAGCGCCGTGCCGATGACGCCGCCCGCCGCACTGTCCAGCGCCATTATCCGCTCGCCCGGCTCGCTCATTCCCTCCACCAGCCCCACGACAACCGCGTCGCGCTTCTCTCCCGGCTCGCCGAACGGTTTCAAGTCAAAGGCGAAAGTCCTGTTCTCCATCACTTACCTCTCGTCACTTGGTTCCGGCAGCAATGCACGCTGAAATGGGGATGCGCCGCCCGCCGGCAATCGCGCTAATTCCGCTATGTGTATTTCAGAGCCGGGCTTCGGCGAATGAATCCCAGGAGTGGCAGTGCGGGCATTTCCAGAGGAATTCCGTCGTCTTGTAGCCGCAGACGATGCAAACGAAGGGATCGAGGAAAAAGACGATGTCCTCGGTCAGCTTGATGTAGTCCAGCAGCAGGGAATCATTGAGCTCGCGCCCGCTCAGCAGTTTCCATACCTTCTGATGGATCGCGAGGCTGTGAGGATTCAGCTCGACTGCCTGCTTGAAGAGCTCGAAGCCGCTCTCGTACTCGCCGCGCCCGGCGTGAATCTGGGCCAGGTATACCCGGCTGCGCCAGTCGTAGCGGTGGTTCTCCATCACCTCGTGCAGCAACTCCTCCATCGTCTCGTCGCGACCGAGGTCATGATAGGCTTGCGCCAGGCGGTCGAAGGCCAGGTGGGCGTGCTTGTAATTGGTCCGCGCCATCCGCTCCCACATCTCCACCGCCTGTTCCCGCTCGCCGCGCCTGAGCAGGAGATCGCCGTAATAGAGGTAGGCCGGGTATGTGCGCGGTTCGAGGTCGATGGCGCGCTGGAAGCGCCTCTCGGCGCCCTCAAGCTCATCGCGGTCGAGCAGCTTCTTACCCATTTGCACCTCGAGGAAGGCCAGCGTGCTGAGGTCCTCATCGCGCCGCAGGCGCCCGAGCTCGAGCTGCAACTTGTAGGCCTTGTCGAGCTGGCCGACCTCCTCGTAGAGCTTCACCAGGTTGGCCACGGCGCCCTCGTCGGAGCGGTCGGCATCGATGATCTGCTCGAAGATATCTATCGCCCGGTCGACGAATCCGGCGCTCTTGTAGTCGAGCCCGAGGCAGAACATCGCCAGGTTTTCCTCAGAGGGACTCAGGCCCTTGCGGCTCAGGATGGTGTTGTGAATCTGGATCGCGCGCTCGACCTGGCCTTTCTCGCGGTAGAGATTGCCCAGGACGATGTGCACCTCGATGGCCTCGGGGTCCTGCTCGGCGGCGCGGTTGAGCTCCATGATCGCCAGCTCGGGCTGGTTGGAGATCAGGTAGTTCATTCCGAGTACGTATGAGGAGGAGCCCCTGACGAGCCGTCTCGAGATGAGGCCCTCCTCGCGCGCCGAGAAGTACGACCAGATGCGGCCCATGAGGATGCCGGCCACCAGCACCCCGAGCAGCACCCAAAACAGGCTTATGTAATCAAGATACATACGTTCAACTCCGCTGCGGTTGCCTGCGCGTCAGCGCTGCTCAGGTCGCGCTTTCCGCCTCGGCGGCTCTCCGCCAGCGATCATGATTCCAGCACCACTGTTCCGGGCGCTCGCGGATCCACCTCTCGAAATGAGCCGTCACCTCGGCCGTGGCGGTTATAATAGCACGCTCCGCATCGGCGTTCCGTGATATTTCCACCGGCACGGCGCGCACCAGGTGCCTGCCGTCATCCAGCCTCTGGATCGAGGCGGCGACCAGCAGCGCGCCTGTGCGCTGGGCCAGTGCCGCCGCACCCGTGGGCGTGAAAGCCGGCCTGCCGAAGAAGTCGACGAAGCAGCCGTCGACCCTGACGTCCTGGTCGATCAGCAACGCCAGCAACTCCCCCCTTCTCAAGGCCCTCAGAAGTTGCTTCGCACTGTTGCCCGACTCCCGCATGATCGTGCGGATGCCGATGCGGTCGCGCAGCCCGATCACCAGCTGGTTGAGCCGCTCGTTGTTTATCCGCCGGGCGATCACGTTGACCGGCAGGCCGAGGCGGGAGACGGCGGCGCCCATCATCTCCCAGTTGCCGATGTGCCCCGTGGCGGCGATCACGCCCCTGCCGTCGCGCACCGCCTGCTCGACGGCTTCCAGGCCCTCGAAATCGATGAGCTCGCGGATTTTTTCCTTGGAGAGCTTCGCCAGGCGCGACACCTCGTAGCCCACCTTTGCGTAGTGGACGAACATCCCCCGCGCGATCCGGCGCAGTTGCTTCGCGCTGAGTTCCTCTCCCAAGGCCGATTGCAGGTTGCGCAGAGTCTTGCGGCGCTCGCCCGCCGCGAGGGCGTAGCCGATCGCCCCCAGCGTCTCGGCCGCAGCGTAGCCGACCGGGCGCGGCGTAATCCTCCCGAGGAAACACATCAGTTGCGAAAGCCGGTAAACCAGCCCGTCGCGAAGTCTCTTGTGCAGCGGTCTTGCCATCGCCGGTATCGCCCCCTCCGCCGCCATCTTAACTTTCGTTACCCGGCTCCACAACCGGGGTGGTAGCTGCCCGCTGCCACGCTCCAAATCGCCGCCTACACCCCGATGATCTTCACCAGCACCCGCTTCCGCCGCCGCCCGTCGAACTCGCCGTAGAAAATCTGCTCCCAGGTCCCGAAGTCCAGCTCCCCCTCCGTCACCGCCACCACCACCTCGCGCCCCATGATCTGCCGCTTCATGTGCGCGTCGGCGTTGTCCTCCCCCACGTTGTGCCGGTAGCCGCTCACCGGCTCGTGCGGCGCCAGCTTCTCCAGCCAGACCTCGTAATCGTGGTGCAGGCCGCTCTCGTCGTCGTTGATGAACACCGACGCCGTGATGTGCATCGCGTTGCACAAAATCAACCCCTCGCGGATGCCGCTCTCCCGCAGGCATTCCCTCACCTGCGGCGTGATGTTGATCAACGCCAGGCGCGTCGGCACCTCGAACCATAACTCCTTTCTGTAATGCCTCATCCGTTCCTCCCGATCTCTTTCCGTTTTATATTGATTCTATAGGCTATTCTTATCCGTGGTAAGCAAAGAAGGACTTAATCCCGGCCGAGCCGGTCTCTTTCCATTCTATTTCTGGCGAGATCTCCGCCCGGAAGGCGGATTGACTTCGAAGCGGCTCCTCCGGACGGCTTTATGACCCGCCGTGACGCGCGTATCGCAGCCGCAGGTAATTGACGCCGACAGCCCGCGGGCGCGGCCGCAGGTTCGGCTGGTTTTGCTCCGGCCAGAAATCGGGTTCGACGATGCCGTAGCTCATCGAGACTGTGTTGATGCCCGCCCTGAGCGCGTCTGCCGGCAATTTAATCACTATATTCCTGATCTTTTCGAGATACACGGCAGCCGGTAACTCCCTGCCGTTGAGCGAGAACCGCACTTGTTGCAGGCCTTCGGGCATTAGCCGTGATTTGAACGGCTGCATGCGCAAGACCAACTCCATGTCGCGCGGGCTGCGCAGCAGGAATCCGAAGCTCGACTCCTCGCCGCTGCTCCAGATCCCCTTTTCGGTCTTCTCCCCCCAACCCTCGAAGAAGATGAATTCCTCGTCCAACAGGTTGTGCCGCTCGCCGCCCAGCCTCACAGGGCTCAGTGCGCCGGCGGTCACCGGCTCCCCGGTTGCCGAAGCGAGATCCACCTCAACCGCAGAGCCGCCGCCGGTGATCGAAATGTCGTTGACGCGGATGTCCAAACGGAGCTTCCCTCCCGGCAGCGGAGCGGAATCGAGGAGGAGTCGCCACGAGATCTCCTCATTCGCCCCCACCGGCCGGTGGAGAACCGCCCGGCGCAGTTCGCGCCCGGCCGTATCGCCAGCGACAAGCTCGATGTAGCCGTTCACGCCGCTCGGCAGCCAGTCGACTTTTCCCGCGTTGGCCACGGTGATTCCCACCAGCCGCGGCCCCCCACGACCCCCGAAGCCGCCGATCGCCGAGACCCTCAGGTCCGTGATATCCGCCCCGTAGCCGCCGCGCTTCAGCCCGTAGAGCTGCTTGTAAGTCACCCGCTTGCTCAGGCCGTAGATGACGGGATCGACGCCCAGGTCGGCCTTGCGATAGTTGACGCCGATGGAAGCGAGGAT
The DNA here is from genome assembly GCA_035530855.1 of Acidobacteriota bacterium. Taxonomy (GTDB): domain Bacteria; phylum Acidobacteriota; class DATKUA01; order DATKUA01; family DATKUA01; genus DATKUA01. The sequence goes on from DATKUA010000135.1 coordinate 24,092, forward strand.
CAGCTCGAATTTCTTCAGCTCTCCGGGATGCCTGCGGGGGAACATGAACGCAGGCGTTTCATCGGCGTTCCCCACAATTCGCTGGTAGGCGAGCCAGGGTTCCCACTGATAGGGATGGTTGGCGCCGATTATCCTTTCTCCGCTTACGAAATTGGTCCAGTAGGTCCTGACCCAGGGGCCGTAAAAGCGGCTGATATCATTGCTCCGGCAGAACTCGAGCCAGTGCGTATGGGTCTCCTCGCGCTCGCGGATAACCGATATCCTGATAAAAATCGAGCTGAGAAACACGACGACCAACAGAGCGGCGATCGCGTAGCCGATGATCCTGCTTTTGCGGCTCACCTCCACGACGGCGGCGGCAAGAATCCCGGCGAGCGCCGGCCATATGGGAAAAACGTAGCGGGCGGAGTCACCCCCCCGTATCGGCGCGCTGCCCACAAACACCAGGAACACCGAAAGCAGCAGCACCGCGAACACCAGTTTCCGCGGCGTGAAATTCTGAAATGAGACGGCTTTGGCGATCTCCCGGCGCGCGGAGTAGAGGTGCGCGGCCAGGCAGACGGCCGCCAACAGTAGGACCGTCAGCACAACAATCGGATGGAACAGCAAGAATTGCGAATCCCGAATCTGAAGTCCCAGGTAGGTAGGAATGTAGGAGAAAAAGTTCAGCACGCCTGCGACGACTGAATTCAACGCGCCGCCGGTGACGGCGTGGTCCTGCGTCCCCCCGCCGAGATGGGGGATGAAATAGAAGTAGGAGTTGATCAGGATAACCGCTCCGCCCGCCGTAAATCCGGGCACAATCCCCGAAAATTGCGGTCGCAGGAAGAACAGCTTGTCCTTGAGCCAGAGGACTATGAGTGCCGCGAGGATAAATGAGAGCATCTGCGGGTGCGCCCAAAGCCCGAGGCCGAATACCATTCCCAGCCAGAAGTACTGCTCGAACTTCGGCCGCTCGCGCTCGGCCGCCGCCGCCGCGATCAGCAGCGACATCGTACCCCAGAAAAGCATCTCCGGGAATTCCGTGTACATCGTGCTCTGATAAATGTGGTAAGGCGCGAGAGTCGCAAGCGCGGCTGCTGACAAGGCCGTGCGGTTGTCGAAAAGGCGCCGGCTGAGGAACGACAACAACACGATGAAACCGAGATACGCTCCGGCCGTCACGATCCGCAGGTGTTGCGGGCTCCTGCCGAAGAGGACGTTCATGCCGGCGGTCGCGTGGTGCAGCAGCGAGCCGATGTGGTGCTTGCCGATCATGTACATCGGCCTTATTTCGCCCGATGCAATGTGATAGGCGGCGACGCCGTACTGGCCGCTGTCGGCGTTATTGGCTCCCTGGAACATGAGCACGGCCGGCAGTTGCAGCAGGATGTAGACGAACAGGCAGGCCGCCAACCCGGCCGCGAAACCGCGGTTCCGCCGGATCCACTGCAGGGCTTTGCTGAAGGGCTCCGTTCTCTCCCGCATTAACCACAACAACAGGGCCGCCGCCAGCGAGAGCAGGCATGACACGAATGGAATGGAGGCGTCGATAGCGAACACCGCTGATCCCAGAAACGGGTGATCAAACGGCTGCGAGAACCAGCATGCGGTTGTCCAGGCTGCCATCGCAACCGCCACGTACAGCACTGCCTTATCGCCTCTGAGCAATAGTTCCCCCGTCTTCAACCGGTTTGGAGATTTGCTTCCAAGGATAGCGCAACCTGAGGACCTATGAAAAATGTTTCAGGTAGTCCGCGAGCTCTTCATCGTTCGCGAAATGTTTACCGTCCCTGATCGGCGTCGGCAATTCGCCGGCCTCCCGATCGGGCGATCCCACGAGTAAGATCGGAATCCGCAAGGGTTCGGCGTTCTCCTCCAGTTCCGCGGCCACCTCCACGGCAATGTCGCCAATGCAACTCAGATCGATCACGATGGCCGCCCACTTCCCCCCGGCAATCATCTTGGGCCAGTGCAGGTCGAACGGATCGGCCGTCACGACGTCGAAGCCGAGCGCTCTCAGGCCCCCGGCCCGCTGCCGGCGGGCCTCCCCCTGATACTGGAGCAGCAGCAGGCGCCGCGTTTCGCCGCCTCGCGGACCGGTTCTCATCTCACCACTTTTCCGCATGGATTCTGCCGGCGTCGAAGCGATCGGCCGCGGGCTTCTCCTCAGCCGGATATCCGATCGAGATGATTGAAAGCGGCACAACCTCGCCAGGTAATCCGAGCAGGCGGCTGATCGGCACAAGGCGCTCCTCGTTCGGGTAGACTCCCAGCCAGACGGCGCCCAGCCCCAGCGCGTGCGCCGCCAGCAGCACGTTCTGGGTCGCGGCGGAGCAGTCCAGCACCCAGTAATTCTTGTATTTCTCGCGCGATTTATTGCCGCAGACGACGATCGCGACGGCCGCCTTGTCGAGCATCGGCGCGTGGGGGTGGACTTCCCGGATGGCCAGCATCTTCGCGCGTTCGCGGATGACGATGAACTCCCACGGCTGCTGATTGCCGGCCGAGGGCGCGCTCATCGCCGCCGCCAGCAGCTTGTTCACCATCTCTTCGGAAACCTCGCCGGGCTCGTACAACCTGATGCTCCGGCGGCTCAGTATCGCTTCGTACGCTTCCAACGTTATCCTCCTCAACTTCCAGATGACATCGCCGACGACGCCGGCAATTCACAAAGCTACTTGAACTTCCAAGCGGCCTTCAATCCGTCGCCGAATTCCAGCGACGAGCTCTCGCCGATCTCATATACCTTCTGACCTTGCTTCTCCCGCAGCAGAGAAAATCCTATCTCGCGAATGCCTGTTTCGCTCCCCTCAGCACTCTCCACGGTGATTGTGATCTCAGGGCCGTTGCACACCGTCATGCTACCTTGCTTTTCCACCCTCCACCCGAGAGCAGCGAGCTCATCAAAAAATGTCTCGGCGCGCCGCAGCGGAAGGCTCATGCGAATCTCCACTATCTCCTTCAAGTACTTATCCGGATCGAAGAACCGCTGCAAGCCCTCCCTGCGCGAGATCGCTCCCGGTTGAGGAAACATCTCGGGAGCCATCGTGCTGAGAAACTCCGGATGGTACTCCATCACCCAGGTCGAGAATCCCATGTTCTCTTCGCCGTCGCCGTAAACCAGCTGGGCCACATGAAACCAGGGCACTTCTCCCTCGTCCGTCGCCATGGTCTGCAAAAAGGGCTGCACAACTCCCTCTCCCAGCTTCCGGTTCAATGCCGCCTCGACTCTCTGGATGCCGCCCTCGGCCTCCACGCAAAAGGCGATGCCGCAGTCGCCCGGGCCGCCCCAGTCGTCGTCCGCCGCCTCGAAGAGCTCGATATAGGTCCTCTCGCCGTAAATATAGGTGCCGGTCCAGGAGTCGCCGCTGCCGGCCTGGGTTGTAGCCTGCTCGAAGCCCGCGAATTCGTTGCGGATGATTTCCGACGACGCGATCGCCTCGTAGGCCTCCCCATCAAGGATGATATACAGATGGTTCAGATATACGGCGGGCATAATTCCCTCATCCTCCTGCAGCGGGAGCGAAGGCGATGCGCTGATCACCGTGAGCAGGCACACGGCGGCCGGCGCAAAAACAGCCAGGCGGACAAACCTGTTTATCCCTCTGTCTCGGCGCATTTCTCCACCTCCGGATCGGATTTGATAAAGCTATAGTATCCTCTGCGATACGCGATCGGGAGAAATAATTCGCCGGGCAGGGCGGGTATTAGGCTTCCTTCGTCTTGTTTTTGTAGGATGCGCCGATGAAATCGCGGAACAGCGGATGCGGATTGAGCGGCCGGCTCTTGAACTCGGGATGGAACTGGCAGCCGACGAACCAAGGGTGGTTCTCGACCTCCGTCATCTCGACAAACTTGCCGTCGGGGCTCTTGCCGGTGATCACCATGCCGTTGTCTTCCAGCTGCCAGGTGAACTGGTGGTTGAATTCGTAGCGGTGGCGGTGGCGCTCCCAGATCACCTTCTCATTGTAGGCCTTGTGCGCCTTGGAACCCTCGCGCAGCTGGCACTCGTAGGCGCCGAGGCGCATCGTGCCGCCCATCTCCTCCACGCCCAGGAGATCGCGCAACATGAAAATCACCGGGTACGACGTGTCGGAGTCGAACTCGGTGCTGTGCGCGCCCTTGAGTTTCGCCGCATAGCGCGCGAACTCGATCACCGAGCATTGCATTCCGAGGCAGATGCCGAAGAACGGCGTGTTGCTCTCGCGAGCGTGGCGAATAGCGACGATCATGCCCTCGATCCCGCGACCACCGAAGCCACCCGGCACCAGTATTCCGTCGGCGCCGCCCAGGATTCCCTCCACGTCGGCCTCCGGGCCCTCCAGCCCTTCCGCCTCCACCCATCGGATCACCGTGCGCAGGTCGTGGGCGTAGCCGCCGTGATGCAGGGCCTCGATCAGGCTCTTGTAGGAATCCTCGTAGTCGACATACTTGCCGACAATCGCGATCTCCACCGTGTCCTTGGGATTGTTGATCTTCTGGCTCAACTCGTGCCAGGCCGTTAGATCGGCCTCGCACTTCTCCAGCTTCAGGCGCTCGCAGATCACCTCGCTAAGGCCGTCCTCCTCGAACATCAACGGCGCCTCGTAGATGCAACTGAGGTCGCGCGAGGTGATCACCGCCTCCTTCTTCACGTTGCAGAAGAGCGCGATTTTCGCCTTGACTTCATCGGGGAGCGGGCGGTCGCTGCGGCAGATCAGGATGTCGGGCTGGATACCGATCTCCCGCAGTTCCTTGACGCTGTGCTGCGTCGGCTTGGTCTTCAACTCGTTGGCCGCCTTGATGAACGGCACCAGGGTCAGATGGACGAACAGCGTCCGCTCGCGTCCCAACTCGATGCGCATCTGCCTGATCGCCTCGAGAAACGGCTGGCCCTCGATGTCGCCGACCGTGCCGCCTATCTCGATGATGATGAAATCGTGGCCGTTCTCCAGGCGCCGCATCGAGGCTTTCAGCTCGTCGGTTATGTGCGGAATCACCTGCACCGTCTTGCCGAGGTAATCTCCGCGGCGCTCCTTCTCGATCACCGCCTCGTAGACCTGCCCCGTTGTGAAGTTGCTGTCGCGGCACGTTGTATATGTTGTGAAGCGCTCGTAATGACCGAGGTCGAGGTCCGTCTCCGCGCCGTCGTCGGTGACAAAAACCTCGCCGTGCTGGAACGGGCTCATTGTGCCCGGATCGACGTTGAGATATGGGTCGAGTTTCTGCATCGCTATGGTGTAACCCATGCTCTCCAACAGGCTGCCGATGCAGGCTGATGCCAGGCCCTTGCCCAGCGAGCTGACCACGCCGCCGGTGACGAATATGTATTTTGCTTCCATTACTTCTCCCCTTGAGGCCGGATTGCCGCCGCGGCTTTAGCCAGATCCTCCGGCGTGTTGACATCCACTGAACGGTAATCGGTGTCGAGAACCAGATAGCGCAGTCCCGCTTCCAGGCCGCGCAGTTGTTCCAGCCGCTCGGCTGCTTCCAATCGCGAATTTGGAAGGCTTGCAAAGCGCTCGAGGGCATCGCGCCGGTAGGCATAGATGCCGATGTGGCGATAGTGGAGGCCGCGCACCGGCGCCTCGCCGCCCGGAAGCGGAATCGGCGAGCGCGAGAAATAGAGGGCGTAGCCGCGCGAATCGGCAACCACCTTCACCGCGTTCGGATTGCGCAACTCCTCCCCATCCGAAATCGGCGTCCGCAGCGTCACCACATCCGGCTCATCGCTCTCCAACAAGGGCCTGACACACGCATCGACCACTTCGCCCCTGATCGTCGCCTCGTCTCCCTGGATATTTACGATCAGGTCGCAATCGGTGCTGCGAGCCGCTTCCCAGACGCGGTCGCTGCCGCTGCGCAAGTCCGCGGAAGTGGTGACAACCTCGAAGCCCGCTGCGGCGACGGCGGCCGCGATGCGCTCGTCGTCGGTGGCCACGATCACCTTCTCCAGCAGTTTGGCCTGGGAGGCGCCGCGGGCCACCCACACCACGAGCGGGACTCCGTGGAGGGAAGTCAATGCCTTACCGGGGAAACGGCTCGAGGAATACCTAGACGGGATTACACCGATCGCTCGCAAACAGTTCTCCACCGCGTTAATTGTTGTTTAGGGGGAACTTCAAGAGAGGCCCACTACCACTATACAACAGCACCCAAGGTGAGTCAACGAACTGTACAAATTTGAATAACACATTAATTATCAACGAGTTGGGAGGCATTTAGACGTTAATGGCGCGCTTGACATTCGGTGGCCTCTTTTCTACCATGAAGCGGTCCTGAACAGAGCAGCGACAAACCGCTCCGCCGATGATTCAGACCGACAGCTAAATCGTTTCGGCAAGATCGGCAGGGACTAATTCCAGCTCAGGTGGAACCTGGAGACGCCACGGGATGATTCGCAACCCCTTCGCAAAATATGTCGGCGGCCTGCGGGACTTCCTCGCCCGCGCAATGTTCATCTTCAATCCCAACACGCTCACATTCCTGGGGCTGGTCTTCAACATCGTCGTCGGCGTCCTCTTCGCCTTCGGGCACGTGGTCGGGGCTGGCTACATGATGATTCTCTCGGGCGCCTTCGACATCCTCGACGGCGCCGTGGCACGCATCTCAAAGAAAATCACCCGCTTCGGGGGCTACTTCGACTCGGTCATCGACCGCTACTCCGACCTGGCGGTCTGGGTCGGGATCATGATCTACTTCGCCTCCATCGGCAACACCTTCTACCTCGTGCTGGCGGGCATCGCCATGGTCGGGGCGGTGATGGTTTCCTACGCGCGCGCCCGCGCCGAGTTGGCCATCCCGCTCTGCAAGGTCGGCTTCATGGAACGCCCCGAGCGCCACATCACGCTGATGCTGGGCGCGATCTTCAACCATCTGATCACCGCCATCTGGATTCTTGCGGTGACCACGCACATCGACGCTGCCCACCGCATCTTTTACACCTGGAAGGAGTTGAAGCGTATCGAAGGGGAGGAAGATGACGGCGGGCCGGAGGAAGCCGCGGCGCAACCCGAGGAGCCAGCGGAAATCTCCTGAGCGCGCTGGAGGCAAACCTCCGCTCTAGATATATTCTCCGGAATAACAAATCAGGTAAGGAAGAAACCGTCTAACTGAACTGCTTGCCCTCTGCGAGGTCGAAAGCGGCGACCTCTTCGGCCTCCGGTTCGTGCGCCCGGGCCAGATCGAAGCAATCCTTGCTGGCCAGCAGCTTGTTGACCAGCTCGATGTGCAGCGTGTGGCCGGCTTTGTGGGCGACCACGTGTCCCTGTAGACGGTGGCCGACAAAGGCCAGATCGCCGATGGCATCGAGAATCTTATGGCGCACGAACTCGTCGTTGTAGCGCAGTTGCTTGTTGAGGATGCGGTTCTCGCCGATGACGATGGCGTTCTCGAGCGACCCTCCCAGGGCCATTCCCGCGCGGCGCAGTTGCTCGACGTCGCGCATGAAGCCGAATGTCCGCGCCGGCGCGATCTCATCGCCGAAGAGCTCTTCGTTGACGATGATGCTGCGGCTCTGGCGCCTGATCAGCGGGTGCTCGAATTCGATCGCGTAAGTGATGCGGTAGGCATCGGAGGGATAGATCGCGATACCCTTGTCACCGTTGGAGATCTTCACCGGCTTGAGCACGCGAAGAAGCCGGCGTTGGCGCGTCTGGATGCGCACCCCCGCCTCGTGCAGCATATAAATGAAGGGCGCGGCGCTGCCGTCCATGATCGGCAGTTCCGGCCCGTCAATCGCCACATCGAGGTTGTCGATCCCGAGGCAATAAAGCGCCGCCATGAAGTGCTCAACCGTCTGCACAGAGGCGCCGTTGAGGCTGATCGACGTGGCGTAAGCCGTCGTCGAGAAGTTCTCCGGAATTGCCGGGATGCGGTGGTCATCGAGATCCGAGCGGATAAAACTGATCCCCGCATTGGGCGGCGCGGGGCGAAGCTGCATCAGAACTCTGTGACCGGTGTGAAGACCAATACCTGCAAAAGAAATTGGCTCTTTAACCGTTCTTTGGTGTGTCATATATTTTTTACCAACCCACTCTATACTATTCCCCGAGAGGAGGAGAGCACAAACCGTGCCAATGCTGGCATTTTTAAATTATAACATAACTTCTTATTAAACAACAACTTACACCCTTCATAATGTGCGCCGCCACAGGATCCCGGTCTTTCCTGTTGTGTTTAAACAACAATTCCGCGGCCCGTTGTTGTTAAAACACAAATGCCTGGCCTGCATCGAAACGCAGAAAATACAACAACTTACGGGCAAGATCAAGCCTGAAATTGCAACAGATTGCGCCTGCACTGTCTCCGCGAGAGCCCGCAGTAATCGAGCCTGAGCTCACTTTTTGCCGCGGCAGACGAGGCGGCTGACGTCCAGGGAGGCCTTGAGACCGCTCCCTGTCAGCGGAATCACGATCTCCCCCTCCCCGAGGCCGAGTTTTCCCAGTGCGGCCAGCGGCACGGCCGAAGTCGGCTCCACGAAAAAACCTCTCCCCACGAGCTCCGCCAGCGCAGCGGCAATCTCGTCGTCGCCAATCTCGACGACCTCCCCGCCCGTCTCTTCGACGGCGCGGATAATCTGCCCCGCCCGCGCGGGCTTTCGCACTCTGATCCCCTCGGCAACCGTGCCGGCCTTGTCGGCGGATCCGGGGAATTCCATTCCCCGCCACAAATACGATAGAGGCGCAAAACCTTCCGCCTGGACGGCAATCAAAGCCGGCATCGCCCCAATCACCTCGTTCGCCTGCAACTCGCGGAAGCCGATGTAGCTGCCATAGAGCAGGGAGCCGTGGCCGACGGGGAAGATGACGACGTCGGGCGCACGACCGCCGAGCTGCTCGACCACCTCGTAGGCAAACGTCTTTGTGCCGTGGAAAAAGTAGGGATTCCAGTAGTGGCTGGCGTAGAAGATCTCGCCGGCGCGCTTGCGCACCGCCTCCGCCGTCTTCTCGCGATCGCCCGGGACCCGCACCAGCCGCGCCCCGGCGGCCTCTATCTGCGCCGTCTTGCCGGAACTCGTCGCCTCCGGAACATATATCTCGCAGGCGATGCGCGCCGCCGCGCAGTAGGCCGAAATCGCCGCCCCGGCGTTGCCGCTCGAGTCCTCCACGGCCGCCTCGATGCCCAACTCGCGGGCGTGGCTGATCAGGACCGCGGCTCCGCGATCCTTGAAGGAGCCGCTCGGGGCGAGGTATTCGAGTTTGAGATGCACTTTGACGCCGAGGATGTCGGCCGGCACCATCGGCGTTCCGCCCTCACCCAGCGAAACCACGGAGGAGCGGTCTTCAATCGGCAGCGCTTCACGGTAGCGCCACAAGCCCGGCTCCCTGCCGCCGAAGCTCCTGAAATCGAACTCCGGATGGAAATCGAGATCCAGCGGCCCCCCGCAGCCGCAACGCCACGGCGCGCCGCCGGCATCGTAACCTTCCCCGCACTGTGAGCAGAGTAATCGCATTTTTCCCCGTCCCCATGAATCCGACGACGATGATAGACTTTGCCGCCGCGCTTTGAAACCGTTTGAAGGAAATGCTGCGGGCTGACTCAGGGCGTGGCGTAGTAACCCTTGCGGTGGCGCACCACCAGATCGGACCTGCTCCTGACCTTGAGGGTGATCTCGCGCCACTTGCCGTCGCGCACCTTGTTATTCGAGTAGTAGGCGATGGTGTACTGGCTGCGCAGGTCGCGCCCGATCGCGCCATAGATACCGGGCAGGTGGCTGATGAAACTGGGGAAGTAGGCCTGCCCGCCGGAGATCTCCGCCATCGTGCGGAGTTGGCGCATGGTGGACTGCGTCTCGTGCTGCTGCGTCTGCGCGACCGTCAGCGTCTGCAATCCGACGCTGTAGACCAGCACGCTCGTCTTCTGCAGGTAATCGAGCACCTCGTCGAAGCTGAAACTGCTGTCGGTGTCGTCGCCGTCGGAGAGCACGACTATCACGCGCTTGCCCTTTAATTTGAAGAGCTTACGCGCTGTTCCGGCCACGGCGTCGTAGAGCGCCGTCCCGCCGTTGGGGCCCATCATGTAAATCGACCGTACCAGCGTCTCGACATCGTTGGTCAGGGGCTGGTACATCAGCAAACGGTGGTCGAAGCCGAGCACCATCGCCTGGTCCTCTTCCTTGATCAGCGTCCGCACCAGGTCCGACGCGGCGCTCTGCGCCCGCACCATCCGCTCGCCGATCATGCTCGAGCTGACGTCCATCAGCAGCGCGCCGGTGAGCGGCGTTGCCTCCGACGTAAAAAAGGCTATCTCCTGCGGCCGACCGTCCTCCTCCAGCGCAAAATCATCCTGGGTCAAACCGCGCACATAATTGCCCTCCGCGTCGGTGATCGACGCGTAGAGCGTGATCAGCTCGACCCGCACGGTGTAGCCGCTGCCGGCGTCCTCGCGCAGAACCAAAGTATCCACCGCCTGGTTGCCGCCGGTCGTGCGAGCCACCGCTTTGATCCGGTGAACGCTGCCCGGCACCACCTGCGCAAGCGGGAAAACAAAGGGAGCGGCTTTCCTGCTGCCGATGCTCACGCCGTCGACGAAAACCTCCACCTCCGCAAGCTCGTGGCCCTGGCTGACGAATACCTCGAGCTCAATCTCGCTCTCGGGGATCAGCCGTTGCCCCTCTTCGGGCTTGATTATCTCCACGGTCACGGGGCTCTCCTGCGCCGCCGCAGAAAACAGCAACGCGGCCGCCAGAGCCGTCGCCGACGCAAATGTGATTATTCTTTTCATCAACTCGAGATTAGCTGCACCTGTTCAATAACGCTGTAATCTCCCCTACCACAACTACCGCCGTTGCGTCGCTCTGATTCCCGCCGCTCACTTACGATCGAAGATTTCGTGCGCTTCGGTCAGTTTTTCGATCAGTCTCGGCTTCAGTTCGTGGCCGATTCCCGGACCCTGCGGCACGCTGATCCTCCCGCCCGGCTCGAGCACCACGGGCGGATCGATGATGTCCTCCTCCCAGTAGCGGTCGCTGGCCGAGATGTCGCCGGGTATCGTGAAGTTCTCCAGGCTGGCGAGGTGGATGTTCAGCAGGCGGCCGATGCCGCTCTCCAGCATGCCTCCGCACCAGACCGGGATGCCGTGGTCGCGGCAGAGATCGTGGACCCTGATTGCGGCGGTGGGGCCGCCGACCCTGCCCTGCTTGATGTTGACGATGCGGCACGAGCCAAGCTCAATCGCCGCTCTCAGGATTCCCACGCTCTTGATCGACTCATCGAGGCAGACCGGCGTCGAGATCCGGCGCTGCAATTTCGCGTGATCGGTAATGTCCTCGTAGGAAAACGGCTGCTCGATCATCATCAGCTTGTGCTCGTCGAAGCGGGCCAGGTGGTCGGCGTCCTCGATCGAGTAGGCGCAGTTGGCGTCGACCATCAGCGGCACGTCCGGCAACTCCTCGCGGATGCGCGCCACCACATCGACGTCCCAGCCGTGCTTGATCTTGATCTTGATCCGCTGGTAACCCTCCTGCTTGTACTTGCCGATGAGCGCCAGGAGGTCCTCCACCCGTGGCTCGATCCCCAGGCTGATACCGGTCGGCAGATGGGTGCGCTCGCCGCCGAAGAGCTTGTAAAGAGGGACCCCCTCCTTGCGACCTTTGAGGTCCCACAACGCCGCTTCGAGCCCCGCGCGGGCCATGTTGTGCCCCCTGACAAAAGCGGACTCGCTGTAGAAACTTCCGGCCTCGCCGGAGATGCGGCCCTCCAGCAAGGCCGGGATGAGGAATTCCTTCAGCACATACCAGGCCGTCTCGGTGGTCTCCGAGCTGTAAAACGGGTCGTCCCCGGCGACGCTCTCGCCCCAGCCCTGCACGCCGTCTTCGTGAACGGCGACCAGCAGGACGTCGCGCGTGTACTGCCGCCCGAAGCTGGTCTCGAACGGGTGAACCAGTTTCATATGAATGGTGCGAAGCTCGACACGATCTATCATCACAAGTCCTTTCTTTGCAGAACGTAAATGGAAAACGGCTTTCCGGTCTCCTGCGGGGAAAGCACGTCGACGAGCGCGTAACCCAGGTAGAACGCTTCGGGGAAGACTTGCCCCGTGAGGCGTCGCCAGCGCAGGGCCGCCTCGCGGCGAGTCACCTTGATCTGTTGCATGCCCGCCGCAACGGGCACGCCGATGAACTCGTCGTCGAGCTTGCTCACGGCACCGCGAGGCACGACCACACCCTCCTCCTCTTTCACGTCAAAAAGGAGCGGCAGCGATTCCGGCGTTACCGGCGCGCGCCACGGCTTGCCGTTTGCGCAGTCGGCCACCCTGTCGCTGTCCAGCTGCCAGTGGGCGACAAATCTGTCAGTCGAGAGCCCCGCGTGCAGGTGGCCGGTGCTCGCGCCGTAGACGTTGAAGAGATACTCGTTGGCGACGCAGCCGAGGGTGACAATATTCAGCCGCGCGTTAACGATCTCCAGCGGATCGAAGGTCCAACGGCAAATCTTCACGCCGCGCTCGAGGATCATCTCGCGCTGCTTCCACTTCAGGCGCTTTCCCAAACCCCTACCGCGGTATTGTGGCAGAACGGCCAGCATGTGCGACCACTGAATCGGGATCTTGCATTCCTCCTTGTTCATCAAGCCATAGAAACTGTAGCCGAAAGCCATAATCCGGTCATCGCGATCGAAGGCCCCGACGACCACGCCGCCGAGCTTCTGGTGCAGCATAAGCAGGTGGGGCGCGGCGACGTCGGTGGGCGAGAACCCCCAGACTTCCTTCTGAATCTCGGCGATGCGGAGGAAATCCTGCTCGCGGACCACCTCCCTGATCTCAATATCCTCCGGCTGAGTCATGTCCGATAACCCGAATCAGATTCGCAGCATCAACTCCGTCAGCAGGGCTCCCCTGTCGGGAATCCTGCTCACCAGGACGTGTTCGTGCAGAGCGTGCGCCCCGTCGCCGTCGAGGCCCAACCCGTCGATGGTCGGGATTCCCAGGGCCGCGGTGAAGGAGCCGTCGCTGCCGCCGCCGCTCAATCCCGTTTTCAATTTGAAACCGAGCTCGGCTGCAATTCCCTGCGCCAGGGCGGCGATCACGCCGCTCTCAGGCGTCTCCTCCATCGGCGGGCGCTCGAAGCCGCCGGAGATGCTCAGCTCGGCCCCCTCCAGCACCGGCCGCAACGAATGAATCTTCTTCTCGACTTCCAGCGCATCTTCGACCGTCATCGCGCGGAAATCGATGCAGGCGGAGGCCCTGCCGGCGACGACATTCTCCTTGGTGCCGCCGCTGACAATGTCGACGTTGACGGTGATGCCGCGCTCGGGATCGTTCATCTCCACCAGGCGCCCGATCTGCAACGCCAGCTCGTGAATCGCGTTGACCCCCTTCTCGGGAGCGATGCCCGCGTGGGATTCCTTGCCGCGCACCTCGAGCTGCACGCTGCCGACGCCCTTGCGCCGGGTCTTGAGCATGCCGCCTTCCAATGGCGGCTCCGGCACCAGCACGGCCGCCGCATGCCCGGCCTCGCGCTCGATCGCTTCACGGCTGGCGCGGCTGCCGATCTCTTCGTCGGGGGTGCAGAGGAAGACTAACCGCCTGTCGAGCTCGATGCCCAGCTCGCCGATTGCTTCGAAGGCGAAGAGCATCAGGCAGAGGCCCGATTTCATATCGAAAACGCCCGGTCCGTAGAAGCGGTCGCCGTCGCGCCGCACCTGCGGCTTGCTCCCGCCCTCGACCGGCCAGACGGTGTCCATGTGCCCGAGCACCAGGATTGTCTTCCCGCCCTCGCCCCTCTCCGCTCTGATCCTCGGTCCCACATCACCGGCGACCATTGAGAAGCGGTGGCTGAAGCGGCGCAGCAGCTCTGCGAAGTGCTCGCCGAAGCGGTCGAGCCGCTCTTTGTCCCTCGACGGCGTCTCCATCTCCACCAGGCGCTGCAGCGTGGAGAGAAACCTGTCGAGATTAGAAGCGAAATAATCCCTGATCTTCGCTACCCGGCTGGACATAGGCTAACACCCTCGTTTCGCTCTCCGCCCCTATACATAGCAAAGCGGATGCCAACATCGCAATTGCCTCCGCCCGCGACCGTCGGGCGGTAAGGGAGCAGGCTACTTGATTTTGACGGCCTCCTGGTCGCGGCCGCCCTGATGCAGGATCAAGTGCGAGACACTGCCGTCGTCGCCCCGCACGAAAGTAATCTGGGCGTCCACTTCCATCAGGAAAAATTCGCTCTCCGACTCGGCGAACACCTCAAGCTTCGGCTGGCCGGTGGCCTGTGTGTAAAACCTACCGTCCTCCACGGTTAAGGTGAGGATGAAGCCGGGATTCAGTTGATATTCTCCCGCGTACTCATCCAGCACCGCCGCATCCACATCGACCGGGGTGCGGACCTTTACCGGCTCGTACTCCTTGCCCTGCGCGACCGCCGAAATCTGATTGGCCGCCTCCGCAATGTAAGGCGATTCGATGTTGCAGAGGACCACAACCAGCATGTCGTCGTCGACAAAACGTGTGATTTTGGTCAGGAAACCGTTGACGCCCCCGCCGTGCGATATCACTTTTTTACCGTCCACTTCCCTGATATCCCAGCCATAGCCGTAGTCGCTCTTGAACGGCGTGAACATCTTCTCGAGCGATCCCTGCGTCAGCAGCATCTCGGTGTAGAGCGCGCGGTCCCACTTGAACAGGTCGCCGACCGTGGAGTACATCGCCCCCGCGCCGCTGGGGATCGACATGTCGATGTAAGCGGAGTTCCGCACTTCCATCCTCTCCAGCGCATAGCCGGTGGCCCGGTGAGGCAGGATCGTCTCGTGGTGGTCGTAACCGGTCGCCTCCATCTCCAGGGGCTCGAGGATCCGCTCGCGCAGCAACTCCTCATAACTCTCGCCGCTTGCCTTCTCGAGAATGTAGGAGAGCAGCAAGTAACCCGAATTGCTGTAGGAGAACTTCTCTCCGGACTCGAAATCGAGCGGCTTGTGCTTGAAGCGCTCGATGATTTCCTCCAGCGTCGCGGGGATCATCATCGTCTCGACGTACTCCGGGAAGCCGGTGAAATTCGGCACGCCGGAGGTATGCGTCAGCAGATGGTGTATTGTTATCTTGTCCCCGTCGGGATAGTCGGGGATGTAATCGGTCAGCTTATCCTCGACGCTGAGCTTCCCCTCCTCCTGAAGCTGCATGATCAACGTGGCGGTAAACTGCTTCGTGACCGAGCCCAGCCGGTACTTCGTCTCCGGGCCGCAGGGCACGCCGTGCTCCCGGTTGGCCAGGCCGTAACCCTTGGCCAGAACCACTTCCCCGCCCTTCGCCACCAGCAGGGAACCGCTGAAAAGATTCTTTTCCACGAGTGGATTCAGCAGCTCGTCGAGTTTCTGCTCGAGATCGCTCTTGACCTCGGTGGGACCAGCCTGACATGAAATTATCGCAGCAGCCGTGAGTGCAACTAATGCCAACACAATTTTCCTGTTCATCACCGACCTCAACAGTTAGAAGTTGTTTTCACGAAAGATATTAATGCCTGTTCAGTGGGATTATCTCGCATTTTCCGGAGAATTTCGATTTTTATCCTTGTCTCCGCCGGATGCGTACCTATAATCAGATTCGAGTTCGGTTGATCGTTTTATTCTTATTGAACCGGAGTGAATGAAATGGCTCATTATATCAATGATGATTGCATTGCTTGCGGAAGCTGCATGGAAGAGTGCCCCACGGGCGCTATCTCGGAAGGCGAAGAGAAATATTCCATCGATCCGGAGGCCTGCACCGACGTCGGCGCCTGCGTCGAGGTCTGCCCGACCGATGCTATCCACCCGCTCGAGGATTAAGCGATAGCAAATTCTCCTCAAGAAAAGCGCAAGAAAGAGAAGCGCAAGGAACGCGCGCAACGAGCCGCGCCGAGCATCAGTGCGGCGCGGCCTGCGCTTGTTTACTCCTCCCACAAGGTCCGGCTCGAACTGGAAGGAAGCGGATTCCAGCGTAATCAAAAGCTGAGCCTGGTCGGCAAGGGCGCGACGGTGCTCGAAACCGTCTACGTCTCGGCAACGCTGCTGCACGTCATTCTGCGGGTTGACGACGCCGAGAGCTTCGCCGCCCCCGCAGCCAAATCCGACGACAAAGAAAAGGAACCGGCGCCCGTCGAGCTGCAACTCCGCGTGACCGGGGCCGGCCAGCAGAGCGAGCCGTTTTCCATCCGTGTCGAGCTCTCGCCGATTGCGGGTATGACTGTCGTGCCCGCGGGGCCGTTCATCTACGGCAGCGACGAGGGCTCGAGCTTCGAGCGCCCTGCCAGGCGGATGATGCTGCCGCAGTTCGCTTGCGCGATGCTGGAAGTGAGCAACTACGAGTACCTGGAGTTCCTCAACCACATCCAGGAGACCGGCGACCACAGCCTCTGCCATGCCGACGAGCCGCCGCAACACAGCCATGTGCCCGACCGCTGGGACGATCCGGCGATCCGCCTGCCGACCTTGCCGGTCACCGGCGTCGACTGGTTCGACGCCTACTCCTACGCAGCCTGGCGCGGCCGGCGGCTGCCGAGCGAGGAGGAATGGGAGAAGGCCGCGCGTGGAATCGAAGGAGAATCGTACCCCTGGGGCGAGAAACCCGACTCGGCGATGGCCAACACAGCGGTCACGCGCCTCAACTTGCAGGCGGTCACCCACAAACCCGAAGGGCGCAGCCCGTTCGGCCTCTACAACGCCGCGGGAAACGTGTGGGAGTGGACCGCCGGCGAGGGCCCCGCAGCCGGGCAGATGGTGATCCGCGGGGGATCGTTCCGGACCGACATGAAAGGATGCCGCGCTTTCGTGCGCAACTGGCTGGACCGGACGGCCCGCCGCGACGATGTCGGTTTCCGCTGCGCCACTGATGTCTGAACAGCCCGCAGTAACTCCGATGACTTTACTAGCCTTCGGTACCGTTGTTATACTCCCGAGACTTGACGAGGCGATACGAGCATGAACCTTAATTACATAATCTGGGTGATAACGCAGTTCGGCGCTTTCATCCTGGCGCTCAGCATTCACGAGGCGGCGCACGCGTTCGCGGCATACCGCTTTGGCGATCCCACGGCGAAGATGGAGGGCCGCCTGACGCTCAATCCCGCGGCTCACGTCGACCCGATCGGCACACTCCTTTTCCCGATCATTGCCGCCGTCACCCACTTCCCGCTCATCGGCTGGGCCAAGCCGGTGCCGGTCAATCCCTACAACCTCAAGGACCCCAAGCTGGACCACGCGTTCATCGCCGGCGCGGGCCCGCTGAGCAATGTGCTGCAGGCGCTGTTCTACACCGGCGTCATCTGGCTGATGGTGCCTGTGGCCGGGCCGATGTTCATGACCCCCGGCGGCTCCGCATCGCCGCTCTACTGGCCTGTTTTCATCATCTCGATGTTCTGCCTCGGCGGAGTCATCATCAACCTGCTGCTCGCCATCTTCAACCTGATACCAATCCCGCCCCTCGACGGCGGCTGGATCCTCGGCGGCATCCTCCCCGACTCCGCCGCAGAGTTCCTCCGCAGCATCGCCTCCTTCGGCTTCCTGATTATCATCATGCTCGTCTACGCGGGCTTCTTCAGCTATATCTTCTACCCCATCCTCAACCAGTACATGCGGGTTTTCTTCCCCGACTACGCCTACTTCGTCCTGATGCGCGTCGGCCTGATCGGGTAGCAGAGTGACCGAAAACGAAGCCAGCGAGTCCTCCGGCGGCCACAAATTCAAGCTGGAGGTCTTCGAGGGACCCCTCGACCTGCTGCTCCACCTGATCCGCGTCAACGAAGTCGATATCGCCGACATCCCGATTGTCGAAGTCACCGACCAGTTCCTCGCTTACCTCGACCTGATGAAGGAAATCGATGTCGACATCGGCGGCGAATTCATGGTTATGGCCTCCACCCTGATCTACATCAAGAGCAGGATGCTCCTGCCGCAGTCGGACGAAGCCGAAGAGCTGCGCGAGGAGTTGGTTGAGCGGCTGCTGGAGCACGAGCAGTACCGCGCCGCGGCGGCGGCCCTGGCCAGGCGCGAGGATGAGGAGAGCCGCTACTGGACGCGCCCCTCCACCGCTCCCAAGCCCGAACTGAAGGGTGAAGAACCGTTGGTCGACGCCGACCTCTTCGACCTGATCTCGGCCTTCCAGCGCGTGCTGGTTTCCCTGGGCGGTGACGCCACGATGGCGGTCCAGCCGCGGCAATATGCCGTCCGGGACAAGATGCAGGAGATCCGCGTAGCGTTAAAGGATGTCGACCATCTCGCCTTCTCCGATCTGGCACGCCGTTACCGCGTCAAGAGAGAGCTGATCGCCGTCTTCCTCGCCCTGCTCGAGCTGATGCGCAAGCGCGAAATCCGCCTGCTGCAGAGCAAAATCTTCGGCGAAATTCTCATCACACAGCGGAAGAAGAATTAGCGATAAGAATTCCGCCTGCGCCGTGACAGCCCCTTTTTGGCCGATTGCCGTCCAGCCTGCCCAAAGGCTGTTGACCGCGATCCATTTGTGTAATAATCGCTGTTCGATTTCTGATCGTTGCGGAATGAATCATGGACGACCTCAAGGCAAAGCTCGAAGCTCTGATATTCGTGGCCGACGGACCGGTCCCGCGCGACCGGCTGCTGCAGCTGTTCCACGACCTCGACGGCGTGGAGATAGAGGAAGCTCTCGAGGCTCTGAAGCGGGAGTGCGAAGGCGACGGCCGCGGCATCCGCCTGCGCGAGGTCGGCGGCGGCTTCCAGTTCTTCACCCGGCCTGAATACGACGATCTGATCCGCGAATACCTCAACGTCAGGCGCCGCAGCCAGCTAAGCGCCCAGGCGCTGGAAACGCTGGCGATCGTGGCCTACGAGCAGCCGATCTCCACGCCGGAGATCCGCGAGATGCGCGGCATCGATCCCGGCTACGTCCTCCGCACGCTGCTCGAGCGCAAGCTGATCCGCATCGTCGGGCGCAAGGAAGTCGTCGGCAGGCCGTTTATCTGGGGCACAACCAACAGCTTCCTCGTCCACTTCGGCCTCTCCTCACTGGACGACCTGCCCAAACCCGACGAATTCGTCTCGCTGCTCGATGAGGAACGCAACACGGTCGACAATGAATCAGAAGAAAAAGAGAGAAGCGGGCAGTGGCAGAGTTCGCCTGAATAAGTTCATCGCGGGCGCTGGGATAGCTTCCCGCCGCGGCGCCGACGAACTCATCACTGCCGGCAGGGTCACCGTCAACGGCGAGACCGCGAAGCTCGGCACCTCTGTCGACCCCCGCAAGGACCACGTCAAAGTTGACGGCAAGCTGGTCGTGTCCCACGCGCCGCCCGAGCCCGTCTACATCCTCCTCAACAAGCCCCCGGGTTACATCTGCTCGCTCTCCGACCCCGCGGGCCGGCCGATGGTCACCGATCTGGTGAAAGAGCACCGCGGCCGCCGCCTCTTCCCGGTCGGCAGGCTCGATTTCAACAGCGAAGGGCTGATCATTCTCACCGACGACGGCGACTTCGCCGCGCGCGTCGGCCACCCGTCCACCGGCCCGCTCAAGACCTATAACGTGCGCGTGCGCGGAGTGCCGACCGAGAGCGTCATCGCCAAGCTCAAGAGCGGTCTCACGATCGAGGGCAGGAGTATGAAGGTCGAGAGCGCCAAACTGCTTCGCTCCCGCGCCAACTCCTGGCTAGAGATCGCGCTCAAGGAAGGGCAAAATCGACAACTCCGCAAAATGCTGCAGGCGCTCGGCCACCCGGTGGTCAGGCTGCGCCGCACAGCCATCGGCCCGGTGGATTCCGCCGGCATGCGGCCGGGAGACTACAGGAATCTCAACCGGAAGGAAATCCGAATCCTTTTGGGCGAAAAGTAATCCCTCACCATAGAACCGCAATGATTCCCTCTCCCCAATCATGACAATCCAGCTTTCCCGATAAATAGAATCCAGCCCAGCCGAATGCCTGGTTTGGCTTCGGAGGCCTGGTTTAACCATACAAAAGACAAGTCAATGCGGGCAGACCGGGTCTCTAGCTCCTATCAACACTTATTTGCGCAGTTTTCTACCAACGTATTAAATGGTAATATATGAATTGTAGAATATTTACTCCGCGCTAGTGCCTTCCACATCACGAATACACCCTCATTATCGTGAACATTGAGAAGTGAGACATCATATTGAGCAACTGGATCACCGGCAACGAGAAACCGGTCCAATTCAGTCGATCGGATTCTTGCAATATCGCTGTAAATCCGCGCGGAGAAAGGGCTAAAAGGGAGGAATGAAGATGTTTCGCTCGTTTCGGGTACGCAGGCTGATAAAGCAGCTGTACGATAGACGATGGTATGCCAGGGCTTCTGCAATCGAAAAATTGGGCAGGTTGGGCGACGCCCGCGCCATCGAGCCGCTCATCGATATACTGGTAGATAGCGATAAAGAAAACCGCGCGGCTGCGGCGAAGGCGCTACGCGCCCTCGGCGAACCTCAATGGTCGAAATGGGTTAAGGGTGATAGTGATGACTTCGCACGTCTTGGCAAATCAAAAGCCCCCCGGGCTGTCGAGCCGTTGATCAAGGCCCTGAACGATGGTGCGTGGCCAGTTAGCGCGGCGGAGGCGCTAGGGAAGTCGGGCGATACTCGTGCCGTAAAACCGCTGATCAGGGCGCTGAGAGAAAGGGATGAAGATGTCCGACAGGAGGCGGCGAAGGCGCTGGGGAAGTTATGCGACACTCGGGCCGTCGAACCGCTGATCGGGGCGCTCAATGATAGGGATAAAGATGTCTGCCAGGAGGCGGCGAAGGCGCTGGGCAATTTGGGCGACGGCCGTGCCGTCGAGCCGCTGATTAAAGCCTTAGAAGATAAGGAGAGTTTTGCCCGAATGGCGGCGGAGGCACTGGGAAATTTGGGTGATACCCGCGCCTTCGAGCCGCTAATCAAGGCGCTGGGGGATCGTGATTGTGAGGTCTGTGAGGCGGCGGCGGAGGCGTTGGGAAATTTGGGCGACGCCCGAGCTGTCGAGCCGCTGATCAAGGGCCTGGGTGATGGAACTTGGCATGTCCGCGAGGCTGCGGTGTATGCGCTTGGAAAGTTAGGCGATGACCGCGCCGTCGATCCATTGATCAGGGCGTTGGGAAATAGCGATGACAATGGCCGTAAGGCGGCAGCGGAAGCGCTGGGAGAGTTGGGCAACACCCGGGCCGTCGATCCTCTGACCAATATGCTTTGTGATAGCTGGAATAGTGTCCGCAGGGCAGCGTCGGAGGCGCTATTCGCCCTCGGCGAACCTCAATGGTCGAAATGGGTCAAGGGTGATGATGATGACTTCAAACGTCTTGGCAAATCAAAAAACCCCCGGGTCCTCGAGCTGCTAATCAAGGCGCTGGGTGATGGAACTTGGGATGCCCGCAAGGCTGCGGCGAAGGCGCTGGCCAAGTTGGGCGAAGCCCGCGCTCTCGAGCCGTTGATCAAGGCGCTCGGCGATCATGACAAGGATGTCCGCAA
>DATKUA010000136.1:0-2700 GCA_035530855.1 Acidobacteriota bacterium
ATTTGGCTAGTACGACAAAGGCAATGAGACTACTAAGAGAATCCATCCATTTGTATGACCATGAAATCGAAACTATGGATGAAGAGGATTCCGCCTGGATCAGCGACCTAAAAAACAGGGTAATGGCACTGTTGTTTTACGCAACTGACTACGAGACATGGCAGAAGTTGCATGGAGAGAGAGGAAAAGCTCAACTGCGAAAACTCGTCGAAGAGTGCTTAGAAGAAATCAACAGCGATGAGGAGGTCGGGGGCAAATATATTGTCGAATTATTCGAAGACCGTATATCTGGAAACACCTTGGCTGAAATTCTGGTATCAGTTCTGAAGAAATTGCAGGAAAGAGACAGTAAATTCTTAGAGAACCTCAGCAGTAAAGGCGGTCGGCTTCGACGAATCGTTGCCAAGTCTCCAGAGCTGCTCTACCCCGGCAGCGAACACCTCGCTGGATATTCACAAGAAGTGGTACCCACTTGGTGGGTAGCAACTAACAATTCACGTCAGGCTGTTCATCGCATACTAAAAACTGCGTGTGATGTCAGTGGCATCAAGTATGGAAACGACATGAAGGTGCATTTCTAATCGGGGTGCCCAAGGATGTTGGTACTATCTAGTCATGCCAATCAACGCTGCCAACAGAGGGCTATCCCCCCATTCATAATCGAACTGGTTCAAGGTTTCGGCTCGCATTGTTGGTGTCACGGAGCAAAGAAATACTTCTTAGACAAGAGAGGAAAGAAGAGATTACGGAAATACTTGGGGGGACAAATATTTAGCAGTATCAAGAGAAAATTAGACACCTATGTGGTTGTCTCGGATGATGACACAATAATAACAGTTGGTTATCGAAAACAAAGAATCAAATCATAAAAGTCCCTAAGAAGGGATCAGCTCTTTTGCTACCTGTTCTCCTCCAACAACTTCCTGATTTCCGCCTGATCCGGGTCGATCTCCAGCGACCGCTCCCACGCCGCCAACGCCTTCTCCTTCTCGCCGTCGCCGAGATGCGCCCTGCCGAGGAGATTGAGCACCTCCGTGCTCTCCCCCTCCTGCGCCAGGAGACGCTGCAGCAGCTTCGCCGCCCTGCCGAAATCGCTCAGGTTAAAATAAGCCAGGCCGGTGATGCGCAGGAGCACGGCGTCGTTCGGCCGGGCGATCAACTGCGCCTCGACTGCCTTGACCGCCTCCTCGTAGCGCTCCAACTCCAGATACAAGCCGGCAAGCTCGGCGCGCTGTCCGACGCTGAGGTTGCTGCTCTCCGCCATCGGCGCCAACAACGCCTCGGCCTGGTCGGGATAACCCTTGACCTGCCACATGCGGGCCAGGGCCAGCAGCACCTCCGGCGAGTCGGGATCGAACTCGGCCTTGCCGAGGTGAATCGGCGGCTGCAACGCCGCGGCGGAGACGGCGAAGTCGGCTCTCCTGACAAGCGGCTCGTCATCCGCGCCGGAATCGATCTTCAGCACCGCCGTGTAATTGCCCGGCGCGAGCTCATCCAACGGCCAGCGCATGAAGAGATGGAAGATGCCGTTCGCCGAGAATGCCTGCTTGGGGATCGCCTGCGTGCCGTTGACCTGCGCCTCCCCCCGCGCATCGACGATGCTGTATTCCACCAAAGCCTCCGCGGGCTGCTCGAGGCGCCGCTCCGGCGGCAGGTAGAGGGGGCAATGGAGGATCAGCGGATTCTTTGCCGAGAAGCGGTTCAGCGGATTCGCCACCAGCTTGATGTCGGCGAACTGCAACGGCCGCACCAGGTCGAGGTCGGCGCCCTTGAGGCCGGCGAGATCCTGGGCCAGGACAATTTGCCCGGCGCCGAAGGCGACGGCCCGCACGGGCGGCACGGTCACCTCGCCCGCAACGAAGAATTGCTCCTTGGAGACCTCGTTGCGCACCGTGACGCTGACGTTATAGCTGCCCGGCACACTCGGGATGCGGCGCTCGATGATGAACGGCCGCGTTTTGATCGAATCGAAGTCATCCAGCGAGAGGTCGAAATCGATGTCTTTGCTGTCGCTGAACACCGTGCGGCCGCTCTCCTCGCCCACGCGGGTCACGAGCTTCAGCGCGCCGTAGATCTTCTTCTGGTACTGCCCGAGGTTGACCTGCTCCGGCAGGAAGCCGACGGCGAAGTCGATGTAGCAGCGTCCGCGCTCATCGGCCAACGGCACGATGATGCTCGCCAACTCGGAGGTGCCGAAGGTGTACTCGGTCGTCACACGCTCGTCACCCGCCAGAATCCGCTCGGCGTAGGTCGCGTCGGCGTTCTGCTCCTTCACCTGCTCGATCCTGCCCAGCAGCACCAGCGACGAGAGATTCGTCCTCCCCTCCTCGAATCCGCCGCCGGTGGGGAGGTAGCTGTAAGCCGCCTGCGCCAGGTTGACATCGATCGCCCTCAGGGCGGTCCACTTGTCAACCAACGGATTGCCCTGGGCCATCAGGGCCCCCGGGCCGTCGATCACGGGGTTGTAGAGCACGTAGTCGCCGGCCCCGAAGCGCTTGAAGAAGATCAGGTAGAAGTAGGGCGGCAGGCCCAGGCGCGGCTCGGCTTCGTAGAACCACAACTCGGTCGGATAGAGGCTGGCCTGGTTGGGGAAGTCGTAACGGTTTTGCGGCGGGCCGAGGGTCACGTACATCCGGCCCCTGTCGGTCAGCCGGCCGCGGAACACGCTGCCGCGGCCGAAGGTCTCGTCGGCGTACTGCA
>DATKUA010000137.1:0-104804 GCA_035530855.1 Acidobacteriota bacterium
TCTCCTGACGGCGCCGGCAACTGGTCGGGCGATCCGTTCGACTGGTTCATGCCCGGCCGCGCCAAGCTGCACCTGTCAATCGTATCTGCAAAACAGAGAATAATCGATTCGGCGCTGACTCAGAAAAGTCTGCAGATGAAGGCGCTAAATATTTTCTCGTCCCCTTCCCCGTCTGTGCTGTTGAGCGATTCGTTGCAGTGCCTCTGCAATACGGGTGTCTATGGTTTTGATAACCTTATCGACTACGCCGGGAAATACAGAAACCAGCTTCACAACCTGGTGGTGGAACGGGACAGTCTCGATTCCGAATCGGCGCACCTCGTCTATAGCGGATCGGATGGGCAGACCGAGCGCCGCACATTCTCCACAAAACCCGTGGATCCCTCGACAATTCCCCGCTGGCACACGATGTGGGCCGCCGGCGGCCTGCCGAGGGAGCAACAGTGGCCGGTGTGGCAGCTGGTTATTCTGTTTGCGCTCAACCTGCAAATGGCGATCCTCGCGTTCATTGCGTTGCTGTGCTACGACCCCCGTTAAGGAATTTTCAAAAGGAGTAATCCAAAATGATCGAAGCGATTGATTTGACGAAGCGTTACGAGGACGGCCTGCTTGCGCTGGACCACCTCAACCTCAGGGTGGAGAAGGGGGTGATCTACTGCCTGCTGGGCGCCAACGGCGCCGGCAAGACCACCACCATCAACCTCTTCCTCAACTTCATCGAGCCCACCGCCGGCACAGCCAAGATCAACGGCATCGACGTCACCAAGGACCCGCTGGAGGCCAAGAAGTTCGTCTCCTACGTCAGCGAGAACGTCATGCTCTACGGCAATTTCACGGCGCGTCAGAACCTCGACTTCTTCACCAAGCTGGGCGGCCGCAGCGACATGAGCAAGGACGACTACTACGACGTGATGCGGCGTGTGGGGCTGCAGGAGAAGGCATTCGAGCAGCGCTTGAAGAACTTCAGCAAGGGGATGCGCCAGAAGCTGGGCATTGCGATCGCGATCACCAAGAACGCGCCCGCGATTCTGCTTGACGAGCCGACGAGCGGTCTTGACCCGAAGGCGGGCTCGGAGTTCATGGACCTGCTGCGGAGCCTTAAGGAGGAGAGCAAGGCGGTCCTGATGAGCACGCACGACATCTTCCGGGCCAAAGACATCGCCGACGAGGTTGGCATCATGAAGGAAGGCAACCTGGTGATGAGCAAGACCCGCGACGAGCTGGAGACAGGGAACCTCGAGCAGATCTACCTGGAATACATGCAGACCTGAATGGTTCAACCTGTGCAGTAAATGGATTGCCGCCGGTAAAGGCGGTATTCTTTTAACATGGAGATCTCAAACGCAATCGTTGCCGCTGCGATCATTCACAGCCTTGTCTTCCTGGCGTTATTGGGAATCTGGTTTGCGGCTTGGCGCAACAGATTCAGGTTGTTCGAGCGCCCGCTTCCCAAGGCCAAGAGCCAGATCGAGCAGCGCATGGTGTTAGAGGCCCTTTCCGCATGCGCGGTTGAGCGCGATTTCAACAAGATCATTGCTCTGATCGGAAAGCATGCGGCGGAAATGAACGGCTTTGCCGAATGGATAATCTGGACGGCGGACAGTGATCGGTGTTTCAGGGTTGCAGAATACGAAATTGACCTCTCTCCTGACGATGAAGCTCAGCTGAAAGCCAGCAAAGATCCGATGCTATACGGGTGGATAACTCAAAACGCCTCCCCGATTTTTCTCAGGCCGTTTGTTGGAGGCATGGCGGGAAGCGAGCCTATGCGCCGCGCGCTCAAGAGGCTGAGCAACGGCGTGCTGATTCCATTTCTCGACGGCGAGGAAACAGCCGGTTTCGTTATCACCGGCGGCGAAAGGCTGCTGCGTGAGCAGCGCAGCGAGCAATGCCTGAGCCTCTTCGGTGCGACCGCCGCAATAACGATCAAGAAAGCACAACTCGATGAGCGGGAAAGGGAGTTGATGAAAAGCCGGCAGCGGAGTGACACCCTTGCCTCTTTAGGCAAGATGGCGGCACGACTGGCGCACGAGATTCGTAATCCACTGACCTTTATCCGCTCTGCTACCGACTGCCTTCAAAGCCGAACGCTCGAGGAGCATAAGAGGGAGACGCTCTCGGCAGGAATATCTGAAGAGATCGACAGGATCGACCAGCGGATAGAGGAACTGTTGTCGCTCGGCAGGATCGACCCCGACAACTTCGTTAAAGTTGACCTCTACGAGGTGATACGCAAAACGGTCAGCCTTGCGGAAACGAGTGCCAGAGAGAAGGGCATCGCGATCGAAATCCGCTTCGATGCCGACACAGCGTTCGTTAACGGTGATGCGGATAGGCTGTGGCAGCTTTTCGAAAACCTCGTTATCAATAGTATCCAGGCGATCGACGGTAGCGGCAGAATAACGATTGAGGGTAGTTCAGCCGGCCACTTCGTCGCAATCGACGTTGCAGACAACGGTGGTGGGATAGAAGCCGGGACTGCAGCCAGGATATTCGACCCTTTCTTTTCAACCAAGAAAAAGGGATCGGGGCTCGGCCTGGCCATCGTCTACAGCATAGCCAAGGCTCACGGCGGAACGGTTGAGCTCGCCTCAACCTCTACGGAGGGCTCGTGCTTCAGAGTCACTCTACCACTGATTGGGTAACCGGGAATGAATGGAAGAATACTGATCGTCGATGATGAGCAAAAGATCAGGTACGTGCTCACATGCCTCCTGGAGGAAAAAAGTTACACGGTTGAAACTGCGTCGGACGGAAGCGAGGCAATCGATGCCACCGAGCGGTTCCTGCCCGATCTTGTCCTCATGGACCTCGAGATGCCGGAGATGGGAGGTTTCGATGCTTTCCGGATAATGAGAGAACGCGGATTCGCAGGCAAGGTGATCATTCTCACCGCCTACGGCACCATCCCGAGCGCTGTCGAAGCGATGAAACTCGGCGCCTTCGACTACCTCACCAAGCCGTTCGTCAATGACGAATTGCTCATTGTCATCGAGCGCGCCCTCGAGCACGACAGGATGGAGAAGGAACTGGCGGAAGCGCGGGACAGGCTCAACGACAAGTTCTCCGTCGAGGGAATCATCACCAATAACAGGGAAATGTTGAGCCTTCTCGATATCGTCAAAAGAATCGCACCGACCGATTCCCCCGTCGTCATCACTGGCGAAAGCGGAACCGGCAAGGAACTTTTCGCCAACGCGATCCACCAGCACAGCTTGCGCAAGGAAAAGCCGTTTGTCGCCGTCAACTGTGGCGCGCTGCCCCGAAACATCGTCGAGAGTGAGCTTTTCGGGTACAGGAAAGGAGCATTCACCGACGCAGTCTCAAGTAAGCCCGGGCTGGTGGAAAAAGCCCACGGCGGCACCCTGTTCCTGGACGAAGTGGCCGAAATGGAACCGGAAATACAGGTCAAGTTGCTGCGCTTCGCGCAGTCGGGAGAATTCATCCCGGTGGGCGCACCTGAGCAGCAGAAGGTCGACGTGCGCCTGATCTCCGCCTCCAACCGCAACCTCGAGGCCGCCATTGCCGCAGGGCAGTTCCGGGAGGACCTGTATTACCGCCTGAACGTGGCTTCGCTCCGGCTCCCTCCCTTGAGAGAGCGCATAGAGGATCTACCCCTACTGGTCGATCACTTTCTTAAAAAATTCGGAAAGAAGCTGGGCAAGGAGAACTACCGGTTCTCGAACAGTGCGATGGAAGCGATTCAGCTACATAGATGGCCTGGTAACGTCCGGGAACTGGAAAATGCCGTCTACAGCGCAATGGTAATGGCGGCGGAATCTCCCATCGGTCCCGATGCTCTGCCGGTTTCGATCAACAGATTCCAGCAATCGGCACAGTCTCCCGGATCCGGCAGGACGTTGCACGAGATCGTCGCCGGTCACCAGGAAATGGTCGAGAGCCGGATTATCTCCGAGACTCTCAAAGCCTGCGACGGCAACCAGTCGGAAACAGCTCGGCGCCTTGGCATCGGTCGAAACACGCTGCTGAGAAAGATGAAGCGCTACGGTATGGGAATTTCGTAAGCCGACACCGGGGAAAAGTAAAACCTCGCTGTTGCATCTGTCCTACCCGAGTACTATTGGCAAATTTCTTAACAGCCGGGTCCCTGATAGTTTATTTGAACCGCTTTGGAACTTTTCGCCGCCTGTCCTCGTTTTATGATTGACAATTTTATTGTCATAGTGACAATATAAATGCCATAACGACGGTCAAAGCGCCCGCTAAGGAGCAAGGCCATGAGGCTGAACAATATTGAAAGCCGAGGCAATAAGCCAACTGCGGCATCTCTGCAGGAGTTGTTCGACGCGACCGTGATGCTGTTTCACACGATCCGGCACGCGGCGGAGCGGCTGCACGGGAAAGGCCGGCTGACTGCCGGCAAACGGGGAATCCTCCGCAGCATTTCTGAGTTCGGGCCGCAGACCGTCCCCCAGATGGCGCGCACCCGGTTTGTCTCAAGGCAACACATTCAGACCCTGATTAACGAATTGCTGAAGGAAGGCCTTGTGGTGCTAAGCGTCAATCCAGAGCACAAACGTTCGCGTCTCGTACGGTTGACCGAACGAGGTGAGCGGTACCTCAATGAGTTCTATCAGAAAGAGACTGTCGCTTTTGATTCGATCGACTTAGGTGTCTCCGAGGATGAACTGGCCTCGGCGACCGGCGTCCTGCGCTCGATTAAGGAAAACCTGATTTATAGCGATTGGATGCAATCGCGGTGCTGAGCGCTTTCCCATCAGACAAATATCCACCTAAAAACATCAGCCCGAGTAAGGGAGGATAAAATGAGTTTGAGGAAATGGATCAAAGGTAATTTCGAAAATCCCCGCGGATTGTTCGGGCGCCTGGCCGGGCACATCATGGCTAACCGCTCTTCCAACCGCGAAAGAATAGGCTGGACGATCTCGCTGCTGGACATCCAGCCCGGCGATCGAATACTTGAGATCGGTTTCGGGTCGGGCGTTTCAATCCAGAAACTTAGCGGGAAGATCACCGGCGGCAGGATCATCGGCATCGACCACTCCGAGACTATGGTACGGCAGGCGTCCAGGCGAAACGCTGACGCTATCCGCGACGGCCGTGTCGAGCTGATCCGCGGTTCGGCGGACGATCTGCCATCCTTCGAAGAGCCTTTCGAGAAGATTTTTATGATCAACGCGATACAGTTTATGGACGAAAAAGAGACGATCCTCCAAAACATGCGAAATTTACTGAAACCCGGCGGCACACTGGCCATTACGTTTCAACCGCGTTTGAAAGGCGCCAGCGACCAGGCGGCTTCCGAAATCGGACAGAAGCTTGTTCAAGCTTTGCTGGATGCGGGATACAGCGGGGTTAGACTGGAAACGAAGGCAATGAAGCCCGTCAATTGCGTCTGTGCTTTAGGTCGGGTGTGAGGATCGCCGAATTCAGTGTGTATTGAAGATGGTGGCGAAGAGAGGACTATCACCTCCAGGCGATTAAACTCACCTCCATGGGATTAATCCTAACTAGATCCCGAACCAGCAAGCTTGTCCGCCTCCGGCGGATCTGCTAATTCATGCTATTGATTTTAGGAAATCGCGGCCTTTTCCTGATTTCAGAAAACGCTCCCTTTCTGCTGCTTCGCTCTTATCCTTGGCTTGTTCTTGATATATCAAATTCCAGGGCAAGTAGGCTTTGGTCGATGGGGTTTTACCGCGATTATGAGATGCAATTCTCTTCTCAATATTTGTAGTTATCCCGACATACCGTCTTCCGGCATTCACGCTTTCAATGACGTATATAAACCACATAAATGAATGAGATTAGGAAGATGGTGCCGAAGAGAGGACTCGAACCTCCACGGGGTTGCCCCCACTAGGTCCTGAACCTAGCGCGTCTGCCAATTCCGCCACTTCGGCACGGAGACGGTCAATCTAAGACCCAACCACATTCTTGTCAAGATTCTGCAAAGGAATCTGCGGCAGCAAAAAAGCACTCGTCACACCTCGCCTGGGGGGCCGAGATCTCCCGCTAACATGGCTTTCCAAACCTCGGCGTAACCCTCAGCGCAGCCCACGTCATATATTCGCGTTTTCGGCGGCAGGCATAGCAATTTCCCCTCGGTTGCCAGCTGCTCATAGGCATCGATGTCGTCTAGCTCTCTGCCCACGGCCACGGCCCGCGCCTTGTCAAGAGCGGAGAAGTAATCGTCGCTGACCAGCACGCGCCCGGCTGCACGCCATGCATCGCTTGCGGGCCGGGGATCGTCTCTGCGGGTCACCGCTGCAACCCGAAAACCGCCGCTCACTCCGTCCCCGGCGACAATGAAATTGTTGCCGCCGAAATACGGTTTGTCGTCCTTGCATGCCAGGCAACATAGATCCGAGTCGGCATACAGGCGGCGCAACGCCTCGAATAGTTCAAGGCCATCAGTGACGATGTTGTCGGGATACATCAGGTACCAAGGGCCCTCCCGGCCGGAAGCCTCCGCCGCTTCGCGACCCCGCAGCAAGGCATCGCCGAGGCCGGTAGGCTGGGGCTGCTCGACTACCGTAATCGGCAGTCTCTCGAGCAACGTATGCCAACGCCTACTCTCCTCGTATTCCGCAAGGGCAGGCCGTTGATAGCCCTCCAAGAATAGCCTGAGCGAGCGTTTATGGGGGCTGAGGACCACCACAGCACAGCTCGCGCCTGCGGCGAGCGCTTCCTCCAGAACCCACTGAATCGCCGGGCGCGTTCCGAGCGGCACCAGTTCCTTGGCAGCCAGAGCGCTGAAGGGTAACATCCGAGTACCCAATCCGGCTGCCGGTACTATAGCCTGCATGCTGACCCCCTCGTTGACGTCCGCCAGAGTCGAGCTTAGAGTAATATCGCAATTCTGCCCTCGAGAGAAGCAATTATTATGATAATCACTCCCCTTGGAACGGCATCGGCCTACGGCGATTCCGCACAGGGCTGGACCTGCAACCTACTGAATTGCAAGCTACTTCTGGATGCGGCGCCGCAGGCGAGGCTTGCCATGCGCTCGCTCAAAATCACACCTGACGATCTCGAGACGGTCATCATCACCCACACTCACGGCGATCACATCTTCGGCTTTCCTTTCATCCTTGCCGAGCGCTCGCCCGATCTTGATCCTCTGCGAGTGATCGGACCCGAGGGAACTGAAGAAAAGTTGGTCCGGCTTTGCGAACTGGCATTCAGCCACGCCGCGCCTGACAAGATGGTGGTGCAGGAGCTGCCGAGCCGCAAAGTGAGCGAAATCCGGGCAGGCGAATATCACCTGCTGGCGGCTCCCACCGATCACTCCCCCGAAAGCCTTGGTTACAAAATCACCGGCCCCGGCGGCACACGACTCGGTTACAGCGGCGACGCAGCCTGGAGCACGGGTTTGAAGGAGATACTGGCGGGGGTGGATGCGGCGATGGTCGAGATGACCTTCATCGACGAGGAAAACGACGAGCACCTCTCCCTGCAACAGCACCTTCCACTGCTGATGGAAGCAGTCCCCGCGCCAGCGCCGATTTTTCTCACCCATCTTGGCCGCCATCGCATCGAATACCTCCATGCGCTGCAGAAAATGGCAAGAACGCTGCCCGGCCCGCAGGCCAGGGATATCTTCCGGGTCATCCCCGTCGAGGAACTGAAGGAATACAGTTTCTAGCCGGCGGCTTTCAAGATCTCCACTTTGCCGCCGTAAATCCGGGCGAATCGCTTCGCGTCGCTCTCGCTGCCTACTATGTCGCCCCAATGATAAGGCACTGCCACGCCCGGCTTGATGATCTTGGCCGCCTCCGCGGCTTCGGCGGCGTTCATTGTATAGGTGCCGCCGACTGGCAGGAGAGCCACATCGATGTTAAGCAGATCGCGCATTTCGGGGACAATGTCGGTGTCGCCGGCGTAGTAGAGTCGTTCGCCGCCCATCTCGACCACGAAGCCGATCCAGCCGTTCGCCTTGGGATGAAATTGCTTGCCGATGTTATATGCCGGCGGGGCCTCGATTTTAATCCCCATTACGTCCGCCGTGTCGCCCGGCTCGAGGATCTCCACGTTGCCGCCAGCTTTCTCGGCAACCTCCCTCACAGTGATCAGCACAGTGTTGGGTCCGCTGATTTTGTCGACATCTTCCTGGGAGTAATGGTCGTAATGCGAATGGCTGATGAGAACGAGGTCTGCAATCGCCCCCCCGGATATCTTCCAAGGATCGATGTAAACCCGCTTCTCGCCTTCGATCCTGAAGCTGGCATGCCCCAGCCAAGTCAATTTGTCCAACATGCCGCCCACCTCTTTCTGATCTTATACACTTCATCCTATGAAACACGGCCGTTCTCCGCAAGGTCGCGGTGACGCACTGCGCTGTGGTGGTTTATGATGACCTTTACAAGCATACGCCGGGAGCATGGCCCTTGAGCATCGAGACTCTGTTGGCAATCGAAGGACTTCAGCTGGCCCTCGACGATTTTTTTCCCGTCGACGGCGCGAGCTTTTGTGTGGGCCGGGGAGAATTCGTCGCACTGGTGGGAGAGAGCGGCAGTGGTAAAACGCTGACGGCGCTCTCGACGATCGGCTTGTTGCCGCCTGCCGCAAGAATCCATGGTGGCTCGATCAGATTCAAAGGCCGTGAGCTGACCGGGATGAGCGAGAGGGAGTGGCGCAAGGTCCGCGGTCGCGAAATCGGGATGATCTTCCAGGAGCCAATGACGAGCCTCAACCCGGTGATGACCATCGGCTCTCAGTTGCGCGAGGCGGTCAGGACCGGTTTGGGAGGATCGCGGAAAGCCTTGGAAGAAGCGGCAATCGAGGCACTGCAAGCAGTCCAGATGCCGGAGCCACGAATGCGAATGCGCTCCTACCCTCATCAACTCAGCGGCGGCCTGCGCCAGCGCGCGATGATCGCCATGGCGCTCGCCTGCCAACCATCATTGCTGATCGCCGACGAGCCGACGACCGCTCTCGATGTCACAGTCCAGGCGGGGATCATCAGCTTGCTTCAGGAAATCCGTCGGGAGAGAAACCTCGCCGTTATCCTGATCACTCATGATATCGCCCTTGCAGCGGAAGCCAGCGAGAGGATAGTGGTGATGAGAAAGGGGAAGGTTGTGGAGGCGGATTCTGCACGCCGGATAGTCAACAATCCGTCCCACGAATACACAAGAAGTCTGATTGAGCATTGCCGCCGCCGGGAAATCGTCTGAGGGGTCACAGGTCCGCTTATAGAGGCCTTTTCTATATTCTCAGATCTTCGCCCGTAAGTAGCTTGTATGCTTCCAGGTACTTCTCCCGCGTCTTGCTGACTACGTCATCCGGCAGGTCCGGCGGTGGCGGCGTTTTATCCCAGTCGAGCGTCTCGAGGTAATCGCGCACGAATTGCTTATCGTAGCTCGGCTGACCGCGGCCGGGCTCATAGCTATCAGCCGGCCAGAAGCGGGATGAATCGGGAGTCAGGATCTCATCGATGAGCATCAGTTCGCCTTCGAACTTACCGAATTCGAATTTGGTGTCGGCGATGATGATGCCCCTCGCGGCCGCGTATTCACGCGCGCGTCTGTAGATCTCTATACTCGTTCCGCGCATCCTACGAGCCCACTCCGCGCCGACGATCCGCTCCATCTCCTCGTAGGAAATATTCATATCGTGGCCGCTCTCCGCCTTGGTCGCAGGTGTGAAGATCGGCTCCTCCAGGATGTCACTCTCGCGCAGCCCGCCGGGTAGATCGATACCGCAAACCTTACCGTTGCCGTGGTAATCCTTCCACCCCGATCCGGCGAGGTAACCGCGCACGACGCACTCAACGGGAAACACCCTGGTCTTGCGCACGAGCATCGAGCGGCCGGCCAGCAGTTTGGCGTGGGGCTGCAATATATCGGGAAAGTCGCTCGCCTTGGCGCTGATCAGGTGATTCGGCACGATATCTTTCATTCTATTGAACCAGAATGCGCTGATCTGCGTGAGCACCGCTCCCTTGTCCGGGATTCCCTGCGGCAGTACCACGTCAAAAGCGCTGATCCTGTCGCTGGCGACGAACAGCAGTTTGTCGCCCAGATCGAAAACCTCCCGCACCTTGCCGCTCTTGAATCTGGGTATCCCCTTCAGCTCGATCTCCCTGACCGCGCCGCTCATAAGTACCTCCCGGTTTTCTGGTGGTGACTAAACTTAGCCTATAGAGGCTGCTGTTTTCAAGATGTTAAAACGCTGATTCCCCGGAAAACAAAACCGTAGCTTGTTGATTCGATAACTCGATAATTAGGTCCATACCACTAAATGTCGGTGCCTGCGCGCTAAAGGCATCCAGCACTCGCGGTTGCCGCAGTTTTACTTCCAGTGTATAATAACTCCTTGAAAATGAAGGAGTTGTGAACAATGAGGGTGCTCGTAACCGGCATGTCCGGCCTCAACAAAAATATCCAGCTGGAACGCATCACCGCCGGGTTGGTCGAGGATGGACTCGAACTGGAGTTGTTCCACGTCGGCGATATGATGTACGAGGAGGATCCCTCGATTATCTCAGGACGCATCCTCGACCTGCCCTACGGTCAACTCCGGCAACTACGCCGCACTGTGATGCGTGACGTTCTGCGCTGCACCACGGAGAACTTGATCGTCAACACTCACGCCACTTTCCGCTGGCGCCGCGGCCTGTTTGCCGGTTTTGATGTCGACCAAATCAGCGAGTTTCGTGCCGATTACTACATCTGCCTCGTTGAGGATGTCGATCAGACTTATCTGCGCCTCAAGAAGACAATGCTACGCGACTCTCACGATTACACGATGAAGGACCTGTTCGTCTGGCGCGAGGAGGAATTGCTCGCCACTGAGCTGATGGCCAACATCCCCGAGAAGAAAGGTTCCTTCCTGATCGTGCCGATTCAGGATGCCGAATCGGTCATCTATAAACTCCTTCTCACGCCACAGCTCAAGCGCACTTACATCAGCTTCCCTATCACCAATGTCCTGGACAAACCCGATGTTATGCAGCGCATCGATGAGTTCAAACAGCTGATGAGGGATCTCTTCCTCGTTTTCGATCCTTTCGATGTAAAAGAGAGCTGGATGGTTTCGGAGCTCGACAAGATCCGCACCGGCAAGAGCGACCGCGACTACCTCGAGGTGGAGTTCGAGGGCGTGATGAGCAAAATACCGGCCTCCGAGGTCGCACCATGCGTGCGGGACATCGAGGGTCAGATCGTCGCCCGCGATCTCAAGCTGATCGACCAGAGTGATATGGTGGTTGCATTCATGCCCGATGTTGACGGCCAGCCGGTTAACTCGCCCGGCGTGATGCGCGAAATCACCCACGCATACCACACCACCAAGGAGGTCTACATCATCTGGACCTCACCGAAGGATCCCAGCCCGTTCATCAAGGACATCGTGCCGCAACAGATATTCCCATCCCTTGATAAAGCGATCGAGGGGCTGAAAAAGGTTGCCTCCGAGCCGCGAAGCGGCTGAGAGCCCTAACCACTTAGTCACGGCCGTTCCATGATCCCTATCAAGCAGC
Organism: Acidobacteriota bacterium; assembly: GCA_035530855.1. GTDB lineage: Bacteria > Acidobacteriota > DATKUA01 > DATKUA01 > DATKUA01 > DATKUA01. The sequence continues at coordinate 11,468 of DATKUA010000137.1, forward strand.
GTGGATAGTAATAGGAGAGAATCCGCCGCCAGTCCCAGCCTCTGTGTGCGGCCTCGATAGCGCCCTCCTGGCAAAGGCCGACGCCGTGGCCGAAGCCGTAACCTTCGAACGAGACTTCCCGGCCCTCCACGCTGATCGAATAGGCATTGCTTCGGAGCACGTCCCAGCCCAGCGTTCGGCCGATTTTCAGGCGGAATTCTTCGCCGGAGAACTCTTTCCGATTCTCCACGCCGTTGACGCTAACTGACGCCACATAACTGCTGTCAGGGTGGCAAACCACCTTGAATTCCCATGCCCCTCCCGTCTCGCCGATCTCCAGCGCAGCGAGCACATCTTGCAGCGAAGCATGTCTGATCCAATGCCTGAACGGCGATTCGACACAAAAATCACAACGGCAGCGCTTGTAATTCTCAGAGTGCGCAGCCCCTCTCCAGATCATCTCCGGCGTCGCCGTGAATCCCCCGCAGCATGCATGAAAGAATCCGGGGACAACTCGCTCGCCGTCGGTCAGAACTAGTCCGCGTGTCCTGCGGGCACCCGTCTGCCCGATTGTCAGACTTGACTCCGATCCCGGGCCGAGGGCGCCGTCCCGACCCCTGTAGAGCAACGACTGAGTCGTGTCCACCAAATCGAAACTCTCATCGCCGTTGCGCTCCTTCGTCGCCAGTATGTATGAGCGGACGGCGACCGCCAACGCAGCCGCAGCATGGGGTGGAGTAGCCAAGCCCATCTCGGCGGCCACAACCTCGCCGACCACCTGCTCGAGTCCCGCAGAGAGTACCAACAACAATTTCCCGTTTTCGTTTCCAACAACAAGCTCGCCCGCAATCCGGCGCTCGAATTCATTGGGCGAAGTAACGCGGATTGAGAGTGGATTTTCGGGAGTCGAGCCATTGAGGCGCACCCGCGAATGTTCCGGTAGTTCCATTTCCCGCCCGTCCTTCGAACGGATTAACAGGACCAGACGGCCATCGCGGATCTCGGCCAGCACGGCCTCGCCGGGATGGATCAGGGCCGGTACGAACGAAGGCGTATCGAATTCCAATTCGTTGATTACTCCACAACTCAACTCCACCGCCCGTGGCTCCAGCAGGCTGAGCACGGAGATTCGGATGGCAGGCTCATCGATTTGAGGAACCGACAAGGCAAGGTAACAAACCGCCATAGCCGCGGTAATCATCGGGCCAACTCCTCGATTAAACGGGCCATAATCACCCCGGCCGCCTCGGCCGCGCGGCCACCCCCCCTGCCGTCGGGAGAAAAGACCGCCAGGAGATACCTCGGACGTTCTGCGGGGTAGAGCAAGAAGCAGAACCCGTCTGTGCGCAGAGAATCGGCTTCGCCTCCATCGATGTGGACCGATGTGCCGGTCTTAGCCATCAGCGGTTCGATCCCAACCGCCGCTTGCGCTGCCGCTGCCGTGCCCGATGCCGCGCATTCGCGCAGCCCGGCCGATATCACCCCGAGAGCATGGGCGTCTATAAGCAAGGAGGTCACAGGCGCGCATCGCGACCCTTCTTCCAGGCTCTCGATCGAGTAAATCACTCCGCCGTTGAACAGCGCGGCCAATGCCGAAATCAGCATCACGGGCTTCGGCCTGATCTGATGAGACAAGCCGGTCAGCCACTTGGCCCTCTCCACAGCAGAGTCCGGCAACTTCGATTCAAGCAGTCTGAGTTTCCTGAAGAATTTCTCCGCAGGTGCGTCATCGGCTGCAGCCACCCACTGGCGGAAATATGCGTTGCATGAAAACGCCAGCGCGGTCTTTAGCGTCATGTTGCCGTGCCCGGGCTTATACCAGCAGGAATCCGTCGCAGGAACATCCACCGAAGAGGGAGGGCAGTAGAAAACGGTGGTGGCTGATTCGCCGGCGGCAATCAGTGCATATGACGTGAACAGTTTGAGCACGCTGCCGGCCGGCCGGCCTTCGCCCAGCCAGATCGCTTCGCCCCAGGAGGCGATTATTGTCCCTTCGATGATGTCGAGCAGACAAGCCGCCCCATCCGGCAACTCCGACCGCATGAGCGGTTCCAGCCGTGACGGGATGGGATTCGACTGCGCGCTTACTTCAACAGCCACAATTAGCATCAATACGATCAGGATAGTTGCCGTTGCACCGGCCTCAAAGGCGGTTTTATAATCGTTTGGTATGTTCATCGCACTCTGATGTTAATATCGGTATAAATAGACATGAACTTTGCCACGCTCTGGAGAACGGTCGTCGCCTGGACCGGCGGCATTCTGCTCACGCTCATCCTTATTCCACCCGGGCTTATTCTGCTCGCGCTCGACCCGATCAAGCAACGCATTCCCCAGAGGATGGTCCGCTTCTGGGGTCGGACGATAATGCGCATGTGTTTCATTAAGATTCATGTGTTCGGCCTCGAAAATCTCAAGGGCATCAAATCCGCCGTGTTTGCCGCCAACCATCAGAGTATGGTGGACATCTTTATGATCAACGCTTTCATCCCACGGCGGCTCGCTTTCCTGGCGAAGAAGCAGACCCGCCTGATCCCGGTGATCGGACAATTGATGCCGATGTTGGGCCACATTATGGTCGATCGCTCCAACCCCAAGAAGTCGCTCAAGAGCGTCCAGAAGTGTATTACCGCGCTCAGTGGCAATCGCTCGATCGTCATTTTCCCCGAGGGAACGCGCACGCTCGACGGCAAGATGAACCGCTTCAAGAGCGGCAGTCTTAAAATCCCACTGCGCACCGGCGCTCCCTTGATTCCGGTGACCCTCTGCGGCACATTGAACGTCATGCCAAAGAACACCTTCGGCGTCCGCCCTCACACCGTCGTCATGCATATCGGCGAGCCGATTGAGACAAAGGAACTGCAGATCAGCAATTTCCGCAGCTTCGTCGACCAGATCGAGGCAACGATCAGCGATACCAAGGAGCGGCTTGAAAAGGAATATCCCGAGACCGCACCGCTGCCGGAGTCAATCCTCACCTGAAGCTGTAGACGACCACCTCTTTATCGAAGCCACCTTCTCTGCTGCGGACCAACTGCAGAGTTTTCAAGAATTCCAGGCTTTCGAACAACGACACAACATTGCGCCAGAAGAAAGAAGCGTTGCTGCCGGAGCGCCAGTTGTTCCGCTGTGTGACAATTTTGAAGTACGAAGCCAGCCGCTCCGTCGCTCCGCCCGCATCAATCTTCAACACCGATTGCAGGCCGCGGTTCTCCTCCGGCGCAGCGAACCGGCCTGAGTCCCCGCCGGCGCGCTCTTCGCTGAAGGCAGATGCGTCGTTGGTGACCAGCAGTATCGGGCCGTCAAGGCGATAGCCCGGAGCCGACTCTTCAAAGAGGGGAATATCAAGCACGCGCAAACCGCTCCGGTCGATGAATTTGAACTCGGCCTGTCCCTTCGCCAGCAGCTTTGCTTCAAAATAACCCGCGAGAGCGCGTTCCAGCTTCCGCCTGTCGAGAGAGCGCGGCGCCTCAAGCTGTATCGCAAAGGTCTTATCCACGTTTATGAAGAACTCGTCTTCATCGAAAGTGGCGCCCGCTGCCAACCCGAACTCCACCGGCAACGCGGCCTTCAACGCCACGCCGAGGTCCGACGCGAAGCTCTCGCCGGCATCCTCGTAAAGCTCACGCGCCAGGAATGAGGCGAATTCGCCACCCGCCAGTGAGGAAAGATAATAGATTTCCCGCCCCCCGGGCAAAGCACCGGCGACGGCCTGCGCTGAATTCATCGCCGGACTGCCGCTTTCCTTCGCCGTTGTGAACCACCGCGTTTCGCTTATCGCGTCCTCGCCGAAGCCGAGACAAATCACTGCTCTGTTGATCTCGCGCAAATCGGCCTGGTTGCCGTATATCCAATAGGAGCGAAAATGCGGCGTCTCAGCTATTCTCTCCTGATCGAGATACAGCACTGCGTCCTGCAGAGCAAAATCCACGGGGAAGGCTGAGGCGAATCTCTCGTCGGAGGCCAGCGAATCGCCGCCCTCGTTGAGCAGTTTTAGCGAAGCTTCGAAGCTCAGCAGGTCGGTGCCGGCAACGAGAACATCCCCGACGATAGCGAACATCAGCGCCGTGCGGCCGTCAGGATCTTCTTTAAAGTAATAGCCGACGCCGTCGACCAACCGCTCCTCGAATTGGCTACGCAGATCCCAAAGGGCCGTAGCCGCCGCTTTTTCGAACGGCATGCGCGAGAGGAAAATGAACTGCAATTCGCCGATATCGTAGAGCGCGATTGCGGAGCGGCCGCCGGCAAGCTCGCTTGCACGCTCCAGCGAAAGGCCGAAGCCTGTGGCCTGCTCCAACTCAGCGATTCTGTCGCCTAGCTTGTTGTAGAGCTTCGTTGCGGTGAAATCCTTGAAGGCTCTGGTTTCGGGAAATTTCTTTGCGAATTCCATCTGCAGAAATTGCTGCAACCGGCCGCCGAAATCCCGCACCTCCACATAGACCAGTGCGCCCGGCGGTACCGCCTTGGCAAACTCCAGGGAATCCTGCGCCGCGGAACTCGATGGAATCGTCAGGTATGTTGCGGCTGCCAGTCCGATGATTATTATCGCTTTCATTTTGTTTCTCATCTCGACGCTCCATCATTGGTCAATTGGCAATCGAGTCGAGAATACGAACCGGGGGCTCGGGAGGCGCAGCTCGTTTTCTCGCCTCCTCTATCTCATCTCGACGGCTCTCGATCACCACCTTCAAATCGGCCGCCAGCTCGATCCGCCGATTCTCGAAGGATTCCGCAATATCGAACAGCTTTTCTGTAAGCGAGGCATCCACCAGCCCGCTGATCAGATCGAGCAGTTTCTCGCCCTCGAGGCCGAGCGAACCGCTCAGATCAGCCTGGCCCAGGGAATAGCTCCCCGCATCGTCGAATGCGTCCAGAAGCTGGAGAGCCTTGGTCCACTGCCCGGCATCGAGCAACGTCCTCAACAAGGCCAGCCTGGTGGAAGCTGTCGGCTCGTGAGCCAAAGAGCGGTGGAAGTAGTCGATGGCGTTAGGGACATTTCCGGCCTCCAGCTCGATCTCGGCTTTCCTCTTCTCGAGCAATGACGGCTCCAGGAAGAACTCCAGACCGGAGTTGATGCTTTCCAGGAACAATTGCCGGTTGCCTGCGGCGAGCGCCATTTCGGCGTAAACCAGGCGACACTCTTCCACAGTGTCTTTGATCTTTTCGATCGCTTGGAGTTCTGCTGCCGCTTGCGACTGTCTGCCTTCGAAGAGAGCGAGGTAGGGCTCGCCGACACCTCGCTTCACAGCGCGCGGCACTTGCCCGCCGATCAGCAATTCGCGTAGCAGGGTCGCAGCCTCCTCGGCATTTCCAACCGCTGCATCGTCCTTTGCCAGCTCGAGCGTGTTGGCATGATCCCACCGGTCCAACTTGTGCAGCATGCGGCGGTAGCGCAAGGCCTCCGAGCGAAGATCCCGCCGCTCCAGCAGCGAGGCCGCTTCGTTCATACCCTCTTTGTTATTGGCACGCTTGTTTACCATCGACTCGAGCAGTGAGAATGCTTCTGCGGTCAAGCTGTCAGTTTGCGTGGGATTTGATTCCCTGCCGGCGCGGTCGAGGAGGATCGCCGCCAGGCCGGTATACACACCGGAGCCGTCGCGCCCCGCCGCCAGCGCGTCGCGGTAGTAGCCGATCATCAGCCGTTCCGCTTCCTCGCGCTCGCCGAAATCGAGCAGGATACGGTGGGCGATTTCGTAGAGGTTGAGGCGGGAAGGCTTGGTGTCGTAAACACCCTTGAGAGCCTCGAGTGCCTCGCTCTTTCTACCCGCACCCAGAAGCGCTTTCGCCTTGTACTGCCAGTAGCGGCCCTCGCCGCGCAGGTAACCCCAGATTTCCTCGGTGTAGCCACGCGCTTCGTAAGCACCGATCCACTCAAGCGCGGCCTCGTAGATCTCGTTGTCCACAGCGAATCGGAAAGCCTGTTCGAGCCAGTAGCGGTCCAGCTCTGTTGCCGAACTCCATCCGTATTCTTCATCGAAATATCCTGCTTCACTGCTGACGTCGGAGCTCTTTATTTCCGAGGCAAGTGCGATGACTTTCCGGTAGATATTCAGCTTCTCTTCAGCCGGGAAATCGAGATCGTCAATGGCAAACCGTAGAAGCGCTATCGGTTCCGACACCCTGTCAGCCATCTCAACAATAGTTCGGGCAAAATAAGCCAGGCTCTCACCTTCGTTCTTCAGCCCGAAGAAAATAATCTCCATCAACTCGCGGTGCGACCAGGTAAATGACTTAGCTGTTTCCTGTTTCAAGTAATTGAGAGCGGTTCGCGCCGCCTCGGCGACCATGCCGTTGCCCTCCAGGACATCAAAGTAGCGGCTGTAAGCAGCGATGCCGGCATCTCCGGAGATGATCTTCTCCCAGGTCCGCATCGCCTCCTCACTGTTACCACGTTTCAGATGCAATTCGCCGAGTTCTGCAAAGGTTGCCGGATCGTTGGGCGCTATCTGCAGTGCCAACCCATAGTGGCGGAGGGCTTCATCGTACTGCTCATGTCCTGTGTAGAAGCGAGCTATCTGCCGTTGAGCCTCCGTCGACCTGGGACTCTGCTCGGCCGGGGCAATCGCAAAGCTGCCATACCGCTCATCTCCCGTGGAATGAAGGCCTTCGGCGAAGTGCCTGGCGAATCCGAACCACTCCGAGCCCGCGAGCACGCGTTGGCGGTCGGGTTGCGCCGCAATCAACTCCCCGATCGGCTTGATTCCCATCAGCACATCCGGCGATGTCCGTACCCCGAGATCGATTCCTTCGGTATCGAAATAGGTCTCGATCAGCATCTTCTTGCTGTCGCGCCATTTCGGATTGCGCTTCAGGGCGGCGGCATCGATAGCTGCTGCGGCTAGATCAGGGCGGCTGCGCGAGAGGAAGAAGTTGATTATCTGTCCGGTATAAGCGTTCGCCATCCCTGCCGCCTCGCGCAATTCCGCTTCGCTGGCGCGCTCGAGTAGGATAGTCAGATAGCGTTCGACCAAGTCGTGGCTGCTGCTGAACTCGATCTTCTTGCCGCCGGTATCGATGACAAAGTTCCGCAGGATGCCTGCTTCGGAGTCGAGGTCGCCGCCGTAGCGGTAGAGCTTGGCGAGCAGGGTGAGCATCTCGCCGCGGAAGTAGAAGAGGTTGCTGCGGCTGCGCTCGCGTTCGAGCATATCGGCCGCTTCCTTCCATTGACCGCGACCGCCGAAGTAACGCAGGGAGGCGAGGATCTCGTCGCGATAGTCGTAACGCTTGTCGTAGTTATTGAGGAAGCCGAGCTTGAGGCCGACCGCCCGCTCCGTGATTTCGGCAAAACCCATCGGCTCCGTGGATCCCCGCACGAAGTTTACGGTTCCCTGGTTTTCAGGAAAGTTGTTCAAATAGCCGCTCATTCTATCGGCGATCAGCCGCCGTTGCTCATTGGTCGCATAAGCGTTAAGGGCGCGAGCGAACGCGCCACTGAAGGCTTTAAAGGTCAGGTCGAGACCCTGCCGTGCCAGCCAGGCGCGCTGGTTGCCCTCGCGGGAGGCCTCGTTGTTGTAAATATTGTTTAGTGCGAGAAGAGTATCGAATGTCTCGACAACATTACCCAGCTTGATCCCGACCCTGACGAGCATGTCGAGATCGCCGGAAGAGAGGCTTTGCTTGTAGATATCCTTTCGCAGCTCAGTCAGGCCGAGCTCGAGCTTGTCGGCCGCTGCCTGCACTTCACCCCAGCCCTCGAGGATGCGGGCGGCTTCGAAGTATTTCGAGAAGCCTTCGGGACCGGTCTCAAGCGTGCTCTCGAGAGTCGCACGCGCGGCCTTCATGTCGCCGGCAATCGCCTGCGTGCGCGCTATCGTATAGAGCCAGCTGGTGTTACGGCGATCCAGCCTGTAAACCTGACGGTACACATCTACGGCATCGGCGTAGCGCTGAAGTTTGAGATACACGTCCGCCTGCGCGGTTCGCAGTTCGATTCTCTGCGGCTCGTTACGAACGGCTTTACTCCACTGATCCGCCGCCGCTTCGAGATCGTTGCGCTGCTCATTGAGTCGCGCTAAAACGACGTTCCAGCGGAAATCCTTGAACGACTTCCCGCTCAGATCGGTGTAATAAGCAACAAGCCTGTCGAGAAGGTTGTGCCCGCGGGTGAAGCGGAAGGCCTCAACGATATAATTTTCAGCGTCGTACTGCCGGTTAATGATCTCGATATATTGATCGACAGCCGCGGTGAAATCTCCGAGCTCGATGAGGTTGCCGATAAGGTCGAGGCGCAGGTCGGCGATCCTGTAGGTTTTATCATCGCTGCTGAGAGACTTGTCGGCCCGGACACCTTCGATCGCACGGCGGTTTAGATCCGCCAGCCCGGCGTAGTCCTCCTGCTTCGTGTAGATCTGGGCGAGAGTGTTGTAATACTCGGTGACGGAAGGTGCGCCCTGCAACAACTCCTCGAGAATTGCCGCGGCCTCTGCGAAGCGCTCGCGCTGAATATACCGCTGTGAAAGCGAGTGGAGACGCGCAGGCTTCGCTGAAGCTGATGCAGCCCTGGCTGCGGCACCCCACCACTCGAACGCCTTGTCGAAGCGGTCGTGTCGCCAGGCGAATCCCGCTGCGTCGTCGAGCGCGGCGAGGTAGTCGGGTAGTTCCTCCGGCTCGTCGGTGCGGGTCATTTCGACCCTGCGCAAAAGCATGGCCTCCGCATCGTCGAACCGCCCCTGGCGCTCGTAGAATCCGGCGAGAGTGAGCAGGTTCTCCCTGTTTTCGCCTTCGAGAACCAAGAGCCGGCGTAGAGCCTTCTCTTCATCCGCAGGGCTGCCAGCCGAACGGAATTGCTGCACCAACCAGCTGATAAAGCCGCGTTCGTTGTATCGGCTGATAGCGCCGCGCAGCAGCTCCAGGCGCTCGTCGCCACGCTTCAGTCGCGCCAGGAAATCGGCGTACGACTCGATATATCCCGGCTCATCGCTGTTGTCGTCGCTCGCTCGAGTGAAGGTCAAATCTATGTCTTGCGACATAGCTTTGCGGTCAGCCAGATAAACCAGCCGCCGCAGGGGTTCGTCGAAACCGTAGCCGTCCTTGGTTGCCAGTGCGGTGGTGCGGACGTATTCGGTTATCGCCCTCTTGTAGTCTTTCGCCGATTCATATACGGCAGCCAGCTTGTTGCCGAACAGTTGCGGATCATCCAGCTGTTCGCGAGCGCCGAGCAGCACCTCGGCAGCACGGTCAAACTGGTAATAATCCCAGAAAATGCTCGCTACCTCGAGGTAAAGATCAGAATCCGATGGTTTGATGGCGATGATCCTGCGCCAGAAGCGCGCCGCCTCGTCCGTGCGTCCGTTCTCGACCAGGATTTCACCGGCGGCAGTGGGGTACTTCTTTTCGCGCGGGAAGATTGACGCCAGGCGCGAATACAAGCTCACCGCGTCTTCCCCCCGGCCGAAACTGCGCCGCAGGGCCGCCAGGTTGGCGACCAACTCCTCGTCGCCGGGATAATCCTCGATCAGCTCGCCGTAGAGCGGCTCCGCGGACTCGTATACCGAGTTCCAGCGGGTCAGCTCGGCCAGCAGAAGTTTCTCGGCAGGGCTTTCGGGAGAACCCTCAAGCGACTCGACGGGCGCGCCGCCGGTGAAGCTCTCGAGCGTGCTCTTGAGCAAGTTTCTGCGGCTGAGACTTCTGAGCCAACCCTTGCGGATTGACGCAGAGGCATAGAAGTATCGTTTACTGAAATCATCGAATTCCGGCCAGAGCTGGAAACGACTGTAGAAATCCAGCAGGCCGCGAACAAACCTCATGTTTCGCGGAAATCTCCGGTTGGCATACTCGAACATCGTGCGATAGAAAACGGAATCGGGATTGCCGGCGTCGCGACCAGTCTCAACGAAGTCGCCGAAGAATTCCGCCAGCTCACTTTCCTCGAAGATGTCGGCGATCCTGCGCGTCAGATCCTGAAGATCGCTGTTGCGGCGTTGGCGGATGTACCACCTTGCCAGCTTGTCGTAATAGGTTCTCTTGCCAAATTCCTCGATTGCGCGCTGATAGACCTTCAACTCCTCGTTGTAAATCCGGTAGCGTCCGAGGAACTCCAGCAGACGCTGGTAAAGCTGTTCCTCCTGAGGATTGGCGTTGATTTCGTTCCAATATGTAGTGATCGCGCCGGCATAATCGCGCTTCGACACGAAGGAGGATACGAGGTTAGACAGGTATTTGAAGTAGTCGTCGCGCTCATCGCGGCTATCGGCCCGGCGTATCAGCCCGCGGTAGAGTTCGCGGACTTTGCTCTCCGCCCCCAGGCGCCTGTGCGCGGATACCGAGGCCTCGGCCACATCGTAGTAATTTTCATCGTCTGGGAACGCTTTCATGAACTCGTCGGCGTAACGCAGGGCGTTGCGCGGCCAGTTGTATTCGTCAAACAGAATGACTACCCGCGAATACATTTTCGCCAGGGCCTGCGAGTCAGGATATTCCGTCTTGTACTGCTCGAAGATCCGCATCAAAAGCTTGCGGTTTTCGTAGTCGCGGGAGATCCGCCCGAGGTCGTCGAGCTTATCGTTGACGTTCTGGGTGTTGTAGAGGAGCGATAACAGGCCGCCGGCGACGCCGGGCGAGGTATCGAAGTAATCCAGCCCCAGATACGATCCGGCACTCCGCCCGGTGAGATTCTTCTCAGGCCCGCGGAGGTTCCACGTCAGGTCGAAAAGCCTGCACAGCGCCTCTTCCTTTTCAGTCGCGTCTCCAGCAAGGATGAACTGCGTATATCTCAGGCGCCATGCCTGCTCGGTCGCGCCAATTGCCTCGTATGCCCCGGCGAACTTTGATAATTTCTCAGCGCCCAAGCGACCGGAAACCTCTACCCACTTATCCAGGGCTTTCGCGGCCTGGTCGAAGCTGCGTTGGCTGCGCAGCAGCAGAAAATGCTCGCAACGCCCGCGGTCGTCAAGCTGCTCCAAGCGGAAGCGCCGCCTGAGTGAGCGTTCATAGTCAGTATATCGATCGAGCCGGCGCAACAGTGCGAGGTAGTCGCCGTAAACCTCAATATCGTCAACCGGATCGAAACTGAAATCGTAAACCGAGAGAGCCTCTGCCTCCTTGCCGTCGTCCTGGAATATCTTCGCATTGAGTGCGAGGAAGGCCCGGCGGCGGTCCTTGAACCGCTCGAGTCCGGATTCCACCCCGGCGAGCGCTTCGCTGCGCCTTCCCCGCTTGATCAAGTATTCGATCAGCGATTCCACGTGCTCCGGCTCGTCGGGTTGCGCCTCGATATTCGCCCGCAGGATCGCTTCGCGATCAACCGCGTTGAGGAGGTATTCGTCGAGCAGGGAGAGAATCCCGCGATTTGTAGTGACGCGGTCGTCTGGCTCCTGCAGCAGGGCCAGACGCCTGAGCGTCTCGACCTCCTCGGCGATCATCAGCCGGGCGTGATAAAACGCGGCCAGCTTCCGTAGACCCTCCTGCTTGTCGGTGTGAGTCTCGGCAAGGCGTTGCATGGTCCGCTCGGCTTCGTCAAATTTCGAGAGCGAAATCTGAACATCCGCGAAGGCGGCCAGGAAACGCGGGTCGGGTGCGGCGCCCGCCGCATATTGATTAAGCCTGCGCTCCACCTCCAGCGCGGGCCGCGGGAAATCGACCTGCGTATCGAGCAACGGCACTTTGGTAAACATCGCTTCGTCGATCGCCTGCAGGACCGGATCGTCCAGCACCGACTCGGCCGGCAGCGGGAGGCTCGACGAATCGCCGGTGAGCAGCAGAGCGGCCACGCCGGCCGCGCCAACCAGAAATGCAATTATCGCGTAACGTCTCATCATCTCACCTCCGCCTCAGCGCGCCGTAACTTCTACGGGGATCTCGACCACCGTCGTATTCCTGGCAAAATCGACGGCCGTCACCCGCATTGTGTAGGTCCCCGCCGGCAAATCGGGCGGGAGCGGCACCTCCGCCCGGCTGGCGCCCAATTCGGTTCTATAACGCGCCTCGGCCGGTAATAACGCACCTATCCGCACCAGCAGGCGCCTCGTGTCGCGGTCGGCATTGATTGTCACAATCACGCTCTCACCCGGTAGAAAGCGCTTTTTGTCCGTCTGCACTTTCAACGTCGGCGGCTTGCTATCGATTACGAAGCTCTTGTCCTCCTCGTAGAGATTGCCGTCGGTATCGGTCAGCAACAGCGTGCAGCTATAGGTGCCGTCGTTCATCCACTTCGGGGCGAGGAATCTGGTTTCCCAAACGTCTTCATCGGCAATGTAATGGAGCGGCTTGGTCAACCCGAACGGGAAGACGGCGACAACCGCGGTGATCGACTCGTGCGTGCTCACGCGCAGTATCGGATCACCCGGCTTGATCGCCCTGGGCCGCAGCAGGGCGCGCGGCGCCGCCAGGAAAGAGGTGTAGGGGGTTACGAATTTGTAGCGCTTGGCCAGCGCGATCACCTCCTCGATGAGCGGCTCGACATTCTCCCCTTCCTCGGACATGTCGATGCGGCGCAGCAGGTGATCAACTCGAAGCTTGGCCCAGCGTCGCGGCAGCATTTGGTGCTCGGTTTCCTTCTCCGGCAGCGCGACACCCGCTTCCAGTTCGATGCGCTTGCCGTCAACCTCGGCTTTCACGCTCGCCGTCTCGTGCTCGCGCGGCTCGCGGTAGCGCCCGATGAAGGAGAAGAGCGATCGGTCGTAAGCGCGCTGCTCGCCCGCGGGATAGACGCGGTCGATGTTCTCCATATCACGGAAGAGGATGCCTATGCCGGCAATTACCTTCTCGCCGAGCTTGTCGAGGAAAGTCCGGAGTTTGAAGTCGATATCCTCTGTCTCGCTTGCGGAGACGTAATAGCCACCGCTGGCGTCGGCCAGTGTTCGCAGTAGAGATTCGTTAACGTCGCCGCCGATGCCGAAGACCATAAATTTCGCGCGGGTTCCGCTGTTGGCCTGCCTGACGCGCTCAGCGATGCGGGCGTAGTTCAGCTCTTCAAGCGTCGGAGCACCGTCGGTGATCAATACGACATAGCGGTCTCGGTCTCCGGCATCACCGTTGAACATCCACAGCACCGCTTCAACCGCCCCGGCGATGTCCGTGCCGCCCATCATGTAGCCGCTGCGGAAGAAATCGAGCGCCGCAGACACCTCGTCGGGGGTTGCCGTCCGGAGCTCGGGAGCAAAGGCGTCGATCTCCTGATTGAAGCTGACCAGGCCGAAGCGGTCATGCTCCGGGAGGTTGCGAAGGAAGAACTCGACGGCCTCGTAGCTTTTGTCCAGCTTGTCCCACTGCATCGAGAGGCTGGTATCCACCATCAGGACCACATCCTTGGGCGGCAGGTCACGGCCCTTAGCCCCACCGTTGAGGTTGTAGACGACAGACGCCGCGAAATAGCCCGCCTCGTCGGCCAGCGTTTTCCCGCCCCCGAAGGGGCCGAGATCCTCAACCGCCTTGGCATCGCGGTAGGTCTGGAAAGAAAGAAGGCTCTCAGCGATATCGATCTCGTACTCGAACGCGAAGTCCTCGGTGAACTCAATATCTCGTGCAGCGTAAGCGCCGCTTACCTGGTGCGCGCCCTGCCGGCCGTACTCCAGCGGCATCTTTTCGCCGGCCTGCTTAAAATTCCTGATGGGGAAGTCGCTGTTCAGATCAAGTCTAACCATGAAATCGGCACAGGACTGTTTGCCGTAAATCGTCGGCTTGAGGGGGAAGCTGAAGAAGCTTCGCAGAGAGGTGACTTCCAGGTTCGCGGTGTACTCGATTTCCACCCGCTTCGTCCCGAACGCCGGTATCGGAAAGATCTCGACGCTGAAAAGGTTCGGCGTCTCCGCGCGGGCGGTTTCCATCAGCCCCGGATCGATCTTCATCCAGGTCAGTTCCTCGTAGATCTCCCTCGCGCGCCGGCGCTCGACGATAACGCCCGGGATGCGAACACCGTCCTCCCAGATGGCGAAATCCGAAACCTGCGAGCCATCGGGCAGCGTGAACAGATACTTCCCCTCAATATCCCGCTCGATGTGGTTCCGGAAAATCTGCAACACCCTGACCTTCGCGTACTGCCCGTCTATGCTGATGTCGACCCTCATGCGTTGCAGCGAGAGGATGGAGGGATCAGGTGTGTCCTTGATGTTCTTGGGCACAATCACTCCAGCGTCCGACACCGCGGATGCGGAGCAAGCCAGAAGCACCCCCAGGGTGATCAGAATGACCGCTTTCCCATTCATATCTTCTCCCTTTACAACAGGGTTTTTTTATCAATAACGACGATGCCGTTATCGGTGCCGATAAAGAGACGGTGCTCGTCCTGCGCGAGGGCGGTGACATTCGGGGAGCCTAGACCGAGGTTCCAGAAGCGCCACAGGCCCTCCTTCTTGTCGAACACCGCCAAACCCTTGTCAAGAGTTCCGGCGAGCAGCAAATCTCCGAAGCCAGTTACCGCGTTGGGATTGACCTCGAATCCACCAGCCGACCGAGGCAATTCTTCCCAGGTACCGTCGGGGCGGCGAAGCGCAACACCCCCGCCGTAGGTGCCGACGAGCAGAGAACCATCGACGTCGTAGAGGGCTGTTATCCAGTGCGTCGGCAACCTCGAATTCTCCGGTGTTATCGAAGCGATTACGCTATGCCCTTCAAGAATGCTCACGCCGCCCAGAGTCCCGGCGACCAGGCGATCGCCAGCCGGCAGCAGGGTGAACACCTTATTATTTACCAGGCCGTGGAAGGCGTAGATGCTGCGCACTTCCCGGCCGCGGATGAAGGACAGCCCACCGCCGGTGGCTGCGACGATCTCCTCGCCCCATCTTTGGACGTGATTCACTTCATTATTGATAAGACCCGTCTGGGTCGCCCAGTTAGTGCGGCCGCCGTCAGGGCCGATCCGTGTCAATCCCTTGCTGCTGCCGACATAGACCGCGCCTTCCGCATCGTCGTAATAGAGATACTTGACGGTGCGCAGGACCTCCTCATCATATCTGCCGCCGGGAACGAGATCGGGTGAAAGAAGCTCGATGCCGGAGTCGAAATAGCCTACCCAGAGCCTGCCGGCTGCGTCGAAAACCATCGAGGCGATGAAGTTTGCGCTCAGCTCGCCCTGCGGGTGCTCGCCGAAAGGCAGCACGCCGTCCGGCTTAATCTCAAGCACCCCTGTACTGGTTAACATCCAACTTCGGTTATCGACCTCCGCCAGGCGGTTAACGATGACCGGATTCTCACGGGTTCCGAGTACGGTCGACCGCCTTCTGCGGCCGCCGCTATAGCTCTCCAAACGCCCGTCGAGAGTGCCGACAAAGGTCGCTCCCTCTGTCCGCAAGACCGCCGCGGCCATTGTCCTACGAGACCATGGAGTAACGCCAAGCCGCTCATCAACGACGCAGACACCCGTGACAGTGGCGACCAGCAGGGTTTCGCCTGCATCCAGGCTGGCGACCCGCCCGCGGGGCAGGCCCTCCTCCGGAGTAATTCGCACAAAGGCTGCTCCACGTTGAATGAACAGCCCTCGCTCGAAGCTGCCCACCGCAAGGTGCCCGCGCCACTCCGCCAGCGCGGTGATGCGGTCGAAATCAGCGCCCGGTAGCCGTCCAATATCACTCTTGAACTCGGTCCCGTCGAAGCTCAGGAGGCCGGCGCCGCCGGTCCCCACCAGCAGTCTCTCGCCCGCGGGTAGCAGAGCGGTTACTTTATCGCCGCCCTCGATATTCGGTGAATATGTCGTTACGGCTCCATCGTGCAGCCTCACCAGCCCCTTCTCGCTCCCTATCCAAAGCGATCCGCGCCAGGGAGCGAAACAGGCCAGGCGATTGCAGGGGAGGCCGTTGAGGTGGGTGTAATGCCCGGCGAGTTCCCCGTCGGGCCGATAAACCAGGAGCCCGCCGTCTGTGGCGACGTAAATCAATCCGTCATGAAGTGCTATGTCACGCGCATCTCGAGTGCTCACCAGAACCCTGGCACTCCGAATTTCGCCGGCAAGGTAGGAATTGTCTCTGGCATCAGAATCGGTTTCGCCAGGGGATGCCTGCCACCCGACCTCCCTGGTATGTCTCAGATCAAAGGTCGTGCTTCTGGAAGTGACTATCACCTCGCCTTCAACGTCGGATCCCTGATTTGAGGTGAGGAATCTCTCAACATCCTCGATGGTAAGGAGTACGCCGACCAGCAGGAGGGTGCCGACGGCGGCAAGAAGAATCAGCAGGTCGATACTATCGATACGAACCGGCCGAAACTTCATATGATTTCCTTTAATTAATTGCCTCATGTTTACACGAGCTTTTCGAACCGTCAACAGATTTGCCTTGGCCTTGCTGTGAAAAGTGCAATACACATGCCGTTTCAGCTCGGCGTGCAACACACTCGAAAGCTTGAGATTGGCTGGCAGGAATGTACCTGGAAGAATTTCGATGTGTCACAACAGCCACACCTTTTCTGCCGCCTTGACACCAACCCGGAGCCGTTTTAAAATCCCCGCCCTGTCGGCGCAGAGGTGACTTTTAGATGAACAGATTACGCATTCTCGCAGCAGCGATGGTCGCCTCCACCGTTGTCTTCATCACCGGCTGCCCGCCAAAGGTGGTTCCAGATCGAGAGCAACCGAGAAAGATCTATCTCAGCGCCACTCCCGATGAGTTGCTTTCACGGCTGGCCAAACGGAACCAGGCGATAACCGGACTCCAGGCGCGTGGCAAGATTGCATACCGCTTTACCTATTCACGCAGGAATTACAGGGACGCCGAAGTCCGCTTCCTTTTCGTCAAGCCCGACCACGTTTATGTGCGAGGCTCCGCCCACCTCGTCGGCACGGTTTTTGTGCTCAGGTCCAATGGGGTGCGCTTCTGGGCCGAGGTGCCCAGCGACAAGAAGGTGTACACCGGTGCGGTGCAATCCACACCCCGGCTGGAAGGAAAAGTGGAGATCTGGGACGGGCTCAATCCAGCGGTTCTAGCGGAAGCTCTGTTGCTTGATGATCTGAAGAATTACCGTACCATTTGCGCTACATTTCCAAACCGCTATATAATCGACCTGCTAGACGATTCTTCCGGCGGTATGCTTGCTTTGCGACGGAGAATCGAATTCGAAAGGGAGTCTCTGCACATAGTGCGACATCAGGTTTTCGGTGAGGAAGGAGAGGTAGTGACCGACGCTTACCTCTACCGATACAGGGATGTTGCCGGCGTTGAGATACCGACCTTGTACCGAATCGAGCGGCACTGGGAGGAACTCAGCCTGAGGCTTGATCTCGATGAAGTCAAACTGAACCCGGACAGTGACCAGGAACTGTTCCGATATCAGGTTCCAGCAGGGTTCCAGGTGGAAGACCTGGACGAGAGAAGAGAAATTGCCGAACCTAGTTAAAGCCAACATGCTATCTCGCAAGACCAGGAGCTTCGTCTCGATTTTCGGGATAGCGTTAAGCGTAGCGCTGCTGATGGTTGCCGTCGGCCTGATCAACGGCAACATCAGAGATCTTGCGAACAGAATTGCCTACATCGGCGCCGATATCATGGTCAGCAAAGATAGCTTCGGCGCCTTCTATCCGAACGAGCTGGTCAATGACCGTTACGCCGAGAAGATCCGTGCGGTGGACGGCGTTGAGATCGCCACCCCGGTGCTGATCGAATCGACTTCGTATCTCAATCCCAAGGGGACGGAACGCATCCGCCAGTTCAACTATGTCTACGGTATTGATTTCGCGGAGTACAACAATGTCGGGGCCGGCTTCGACTTCATCTCCGGCGGGCCTTTCGAGGAAGGAGAGGCTGGCAAGCTCGAGTTGATCATTGACCGGCAGATGGCACAGGCCAACAAAATCAGGCTGAACGATACCGTGGAGATGCTGGGTTTCGACTGGAAGGTTGTCGGCATCACTAAGGAAGCCCTCGGCGCCCGCATCTTCGTTCAGCGCGACGAGCTTACCGAGATCGCCCGTCCCGGTCGCCAGGGTGTTGCCACACTCTTCTACGTGCGCGCGACAGATCCCAACGACGTGTCCGGGGTCGTCGCCAGGCTGAAGAGCGAGTTGGGCGACGGCTGGGCCGTCAGGAACATCAACGACCTGTTCAGCGTTTTTACCAGTAGCGCGCTCGGATTGAGAGAGTTTACCATCGCCATGATCGGCATCTGCGCCGTCATCTGCTTCGCAGTGATTCTTCTCTCGATGTACAACTCGATTATCGAG
This sequence comes from Acidobacteriota bacterium, assembly GCA_035530855.1. Lineage (GTDB taxonomy): Bacteria > Acidobacteriota > DATKUA01 > DATKUA01 > DATKUA01 > DATKUA01. The sequence continues at coordinate 29,532 of DATKUA010000137.1, forward strand.
CGAACGCGCGAAATCGGCATCCTTAAAAGCCTCGGTGCGACGAGAAGATTCATTGTCCAGGAAATTCTCAAGGAAGCCTTGCTAATCACCGCTATCGGAATCGTCATAGGATACATATTGACTTACGGCGGGCTGTTGCTGATCAAGAATCTCTTTCCATTGCTTGAGATGGAGATGACGCCCGACTGGATGATAATCAGCGCAACCATCGCGTTTGTAGCGGCTTTGCTCGGAACGCTCTACCCTGCATCCCGAGCCAGCAGACTGGACCCGGTTGTCGCACTCTCCTACGAGTAAGCAATGAGCAACATGGACAACGACAAGCTGATTATCGTCGATAACGTCACCAAGACCTATCGCATGGGTGAGGTCAAAGTCCAAGCCCTGCGCGGCATCAGCCTAACTGTCAATCGCGGGGAATTCGTCGCGGTTCTCGGCCCCTCGGGTTGCGGTAAGTCTACACTGCTGCATATCATCGGCGGGCTCGCCACGCCAACGAGCGGCAGCGTGACTGTCGACTCTGTCGACATGGCCCACTCACGCGACGGCTGCCGCACGCGCTTCCGCCGCGAGAAGATCGGCTTCGTCTTCCAGCGCTTCAACCTGTTCAATATCCTCAGTGCGGGGGACAACATCCGCCTGCCTCTAAAAATCGCCGGCACCCTGCGCGACGACAGCTCGGAAGACAAAGTGCGCGAGATGATGGATCTCGTCGGCCTCAGCCACAAGATGAACAGCAGGCCTCTGCAAATGTCGCAGGGCGAGCAGCAGCGCGTGGCGATCGCCCGCGCGCTCATCTGCCGGCCCTCGATCCTGCTGGCCGACGAGCCGACCGGCAACCTCGACAGCGAGAACAGCGACCGGGTGCTCGGCCTGATGAAAAAGCTGAACGACACTCTGGGCCAGACGATAATGATGATCACACATAACCACGAGGCCGCCGCGGTCGCTGACCGGCGGATCGTGATGCGCGACGGCGCGGTTATCGATCACAACGCCTGAGGTTTGCGATGTTCCTGCTGAAGATCATCGCCAAGTTCATCGCCTGGGATTACCAGCGAGGGACCTGGCAGCACGAATTCCTCTGCCTGGCCTACATCGCCGCTTTAATATTCATCCCGACCAACTCCAACGGCTGGTTCACCGAAGGGGAGAGTGTCGACCTCGGGGAAGGAGCGGCGATCTCGCTGCACCGTTACAACACCAGCCTTTACCTTACTTGGGAAGAAGACAAGCCGGCCCCCGGGTCTGCAGCGCTGCGCCAGTTCATCAGCGAACGCTTCGGTGAAGACACAGATCTGATCCGCGACGAACAGATGGGATCGCGCCACTACCGCATCATCCCGAGGGGTCTGCGATGAGAAGCGCACTGCGCTTCGCGCTGATCCCGGCGTTGTTCCTTGCAGCGTTGGCGTCCGCTTGGCCTGCCGCCGGGCAGGAGCAGCAGCCCACGGTCGATGAGATCCTGCAGCGGCTGTCGGAAGCCAGCTCGCAGCTCAACTCTCTGATTACCTCCTACAGGCAAATCGAGAAGGACGAGTTTGGTGACGAAACCGTGTTCAACGGTACCTTTTACTACCTGAAGCCGGCGCGCTACTGTTGGGTGCTCGAAGTCAGCGGCAATGTGGTCGAGGAGATGGTCAGCAATGGTGATTACGGCTGGCGCATCCGCCACAATGTCAAGGCCGTCGACAAGATAAAACTTGAAACCATCAAGAGACGAACCGGTGGTATAGCGCTCACCGGCGGTGCGGAGGAGTTGCGCCAGATTCACGATATCGAACTCGCCGGCATCGAAGAGTTGAGGTCCGGGCCCGCCTACCACCTGCGCTGCAAGCCAAAAGACGGCGACACACAGGCCGATTCACTCATCCACTGCATGGACCTGTGGATCGACGTCGACCAGCCGGCACCAATTGTCAAGATTCTCATTCAGCAGCGAGACGAGATCGAGATAACTCTGGAATTCTTCAACCTGCACCGCAACGCTGAAATCGATGAGAACCTATTTGTTTACCGCGTCCCCCGCGGTTACGAAGAGATTACTTACGAATAAAATATGTTATTTGACATACATCACGCACAGTTCGCAAGGCCTGTATATGTCATATGACATATTATTTGGTCTGTTCGCCAAGCTGCCTGAGGATTTCATCCGCGGGCAGCGCTTCAATGACGTGGCCGTCCCTGCCTCTGGTAGTAGTCGCCGTAAACAAGCTGTCGATTATCGCCTCCTCGGTCGCCTCAACAGTCGCCAGGAACAGCGGTGACATGGCGTTGTTGTCCAGCACCGGCCGCTCAACGAGTAACTCGCCGCCGCTACGAATCCGACACCCTGCATTGGTTGAGAAGGCTATCACGTAATCGCCCGAGCCGTTGCTGCCATAGCCCCCCGTGCGGGCCATCCCAAGAAGCGCCCTGTCGGCGAGCCGCCGAAGGTTGCGGTGCGTCAACGGGGCGTCGGTGGCTACAACCATTATTATCGACCCACCAGGATCCTGCTCTACCTGCTCCTTGTATGGATATTTCCCCAGCAGCCTTCCGGCCTCTACGCCGTTAATCGTCAGGACTCCCCCGAAGTTGGTCTGCACCAGCACGCCGACAGTCCAACCGCCGAGCGACTCCGGCAGTTTCCGCGATGCCGAGCCGATTCCGCCCTTGAAGCCGAAACAGATTGTGCCGGTCCCGGCGCCGACGCAGCCGGTTTCAAACCGCCCTTCGGCAGCAGCCTCGATGGCGGCCCTAACACTCTCCGGGCCGAACGGCCTCCGGCGAATGTCATTGAGACTGCCGTCATTGGTCTCGGCGACCAGAGGGTTGATCGAGCGAACGCTCTCCATGCCGGGCAGCGAGAGCATATACTCAATTAGCCCGTCAGCGACCTGCGGTACGCTGAGAGTGTTGGTCAGCAGGATGGGAGTTTCGATCTGCCCCAATTCGTTCACCTGCGTCGAACCGGCAAGCTTGCCGAAACCGTTACCCACCGCTGCGGCTCCCGGAACCTTGTCGAGAAAGATGTTACCGCCGTGCGGGAGGATGGCTGTAATGCCGGTGCGCAGCGATTCGCCTTCGATGAGAGTGAGGTGACCGACCTTGACCCCCTCGACGTCGGTGATCAGATTGAGGGGTCCTGTCGGCAGGACACCAAATCTCAAGCCCAACTCCCGAGCTCGGGGACGGGATTGCTCCCGCCGCCCATCCTCTTCACCGCTCTGGTGTGATTGCGCAAGCCCCAAAGCCATCAAAACGAGAGCGGAAACAACAACTATCTTCATCTCATTCACCCCCTACGAAGTATCAGAACCTTTCAGAGAATTATCCCAGGTAAGTAAAAATACGCCGCACGGCCCTGGAGGTTGGTGGCCCGGCGCAACAGTAATCTAACACACCGGAGACCGTCGGTTTACTTTTCCTCTTCCTTTGGCAGGTCGGCTGCGCACCGGAAGCCGACGTAGGGGCTCCTTGCCTCAGGGGAGAGCCCGCCCCGCGCTGCTACCTGGATATCGATCTCGCCGCTAAACCAGTGTCCGCCGCGATAGGATCGGCCCGATCCGGTTGCGGGCCCTTTGAAATCCTTGCGCGTGCCGGCTGCCTGGTAAAGGTTGGACACGTACCAATCGGCGCACCACTCAGCCGCGTTGCCAACCACATGCAGCAGGCCGTAGGCATTAGGCTCGGCGTCATCGACATCGAGCGGCCCACCCTTCTGTCCGGTGTTGTAGCACGCTTGCTTGTCGTTCGGCTTGCGGTTCCCCCACGGATACATCCTGTCCGTCAGCCCGCCCCGCGCCGCGCACTCCCACTCGGCCTCGGTCGGCAACCGCTTGCCCACCCAGGCGCAATAGGCGATTGCATCTTCCCATGAAACGTTCAGGACGGGGCGATTCTCCATGCCTTCCGGGTAGGACTTCGTTTTGAGATTCCAATCGAACTCCGGTTTCGCCAGACCCTCTCCTTCAGCTCTCGGTATCCGCCATCCGGTAGCCTCGACAAAGACGCGGTAGTCGGCGTTGCTTACCTCCATCCGGTCTACGGCAAAGGAGCTGACTTCCACCTCGAACGCGTGACCCCGCTCGCCCGCGGAATTCTTGAATCTGCCGTAGAGGAACTTGCCGCCGGGAATGACAGCCATTTGCTCGGGCTCGATATTTCCCGGAATCTGATTAGGACGGCGCTTGATGTTCAGGGCTTTTTCAATCTCCAACATCAGTTGCAGAGATTCGGTCAACGCCTGCTGTGTAATCGAATCCGGAGGCTTTGCCAGTTCGGAGCATGCTTCGGTCAGATAAGCGATGCGGTAGCGCAGAAGGCTTGTTTGGGCCTGCTTTTGCAAGCCCTGCAAGTATTCCGTTTTGCCGAGGAAAAACAACGCATCCCTATACTCACGGCCTCCCTCCTTCCCCAACCTGTTGGCCTTGCGAAAGGATGCGGCAGCCCGCGGATATTTCTTCTGCGCCAGAAAAATCCCACCCTGATAATAGTGGATATCGGGATTCTTCGGGTCGCGACTCGAGGCCCGGCGAAGCTGTTTCAAGGCGTCGTCGTACTTGCCCTCGTAATACAGACTTTTACCCAACGCGATTCGGGGTGATGCGCGCTCGGGATCGAGGTTGACCGCTTTGGAGAAGAAATAGCTGGCCTTGTTGTAATTACCTGCAGAATAGTGCAGCTCACCCATCTCGAGGTTTAACTCGACGTTTTCGGGCCGTAGCAGGTAAGCACGCTGCATCGTCGAGATCGCCCGCGTGATATTTTCCTTCCTCTGCGCGTAAACCCTCCCCAAAGTCAGCAGGGCTTCGAAGCCGTCCGGATTTATCTCGAGAGCTGTGGTGAGGAATTTTTCTGCATCGTCGAGCTTCATCCGGCGCGCAGCCACTCTTCCCCGGCCGACGTTTGCTGCATAGGAATTGGGAGCAGTCCCGAGCGCCAGATCGTATTGCTCTCCCGCTTCATCGAACTTCCCCCGGATCAGGAAGAGATCCGCAAGCCATAACCTTCCCGTCAGCGACCGTGAATCCAGCTCAAGACCCTTTGCCAAGGCCTCCTCTGCAGCCCGATAGCGTCCATCGAACATGTATGAACGCCCGAGGAGAAACCATGTCCATGACGCTGAAGGGAAGAGCGCATTCAATCCCTTTGCGGCCAGCAGAACCGTGCTCCCTTCTGCGCGCTGCTTCGATTCCTTAGCCTCTTCCTCTTGTGGAAAAGCGAAGTCCGCCGACAAGCATAAAGTCGCGGCTGCCAATGCCAGATAAGTTGTCAACTTCCGCAGCAACTTTCTCTCCTTAGTGTCCGGCAAATAAAAGACAGCACCTCAGGCGCTTCGTTCCGGGTCGAGAGATGTTATCAAAGGTGCAGAAACAAAGGTAGTTAAATCCCCTTTACGCATTGCGCAGCAGCATTGTGCTAAGTATAATGCGCGACCCGGAAATAGCTGGCACACCCAGCATGTAGATTAATTTTAATTGGGGTCATGAGAAAACCCTAAAGGCATAATATGCGCGACACTTGGTGAAATCAGGAGGAATACCGAATATGAATATTGAGCAGCTTGAACTAATTGTGCCGCTATTAGGTGTAGTTGGTTTGATTTTCGCTCTGGTCATCTATCTGCTGATCAAGCGCAAGAGCCCCGGAGATGAGCTGATGCAGAAGCTTGCGGGCTTTGTGCACGATGGAGCGATGATTTTTCTGCGAAAGGAGTATGCGATACTGGTCGTCTTCATCGTGCTGGTTAGCGCTGCTTTGACTGTCTTTATCAATCCCCTGACCGCGATCGCCTACGTCGGCGGCGCAGCCTGCTCGATGCTGGCCGGTTTCTTCGGCATGAAGAGCGCGACGCGCAGCGCCGTGCGCACGACACAAGCCGCAAAGACCGGGGGAGTGAGCGCAGCCCTCGGAGTCGCTTTCCTCGGCGGCTCGGTGATGGGTATGTCGGTCGGAAGCCTCGGTGTTCTCGGCGTCGGCGCCGTTTTCGCCTTCCTCAGCAAGGATCCCGGCATCATCAGCGGCTTCGCGATGGGAGCCAGTTCTATCGCTCTCTTCGCGCGTGTCGGCGGAGGCATATTCACCAAGAGCGCTGATGTGGGCGCCGATCTGGTCGGCAAGGTTGAGGCGGGAATCCCTGAAGACGATCCCCGCAACCCGGCCACCATCGCAGACAACGTCGGCGACAACGTCGGTGACATCGCCGGCATGGGAGCGGACCTGTTCGAGAGCTTCGTCGGCAGTATTGTCGCCGCCATGACTATCGGCGCCGTCATGTCTGCCGGCCACATGTTCCTGCCGCTCGCGTTGGCGGGGCTCGGCCTGGTCGCTTCGATCATCGGCGTGCTCAGCATGTCGGTTTTCAAGAAAGTTGAGCCGCAATCGGCTCTCAGGTGGGTGACCTACCTTGCCGGAGTGCTATTCATCATCGGTGCCTTTTTTCTCTGCGGCTGGGTGGACGGTGGATGGAAGTTGTTTTCCGCGGTGATCGCCGGCCTGCTGGCAGGAATCGTGATCGGCCTGATAACCGAGTACTACACATCCGGTCCGCCTACGCGATACGTCGCCAAGCAGAGCGAGACCGGTCCGGCGACAATCATCATATCAGGTTTTGCAACCGGCCTTGAGAGCGTCGCCCTGCCACTGCTGACCATCAGCCTTGCGATCTTCCTGGCCCACATGTGGGCCGGCCTTTACGGTATTGCCCTGGCCGCGGTGGGGATGCTGGCTACGATCGGCATTACGATGAGCGTCGACGCCTACGGCCCGATTGCCGACAACGCCGGCGGCGTTGCCGAGATGAGCCACGCGGGACCAGAGATCCGCAAGATAACCGACCGCCTCGACTCCCTCGGCAACACGACTGCTGCGATGGGTAAGGGCTTCGCCATCGGGAGCGCGGCGCTCACCGCACTTGCCCTCTTCAGCGCTTATAGCCACACGATCGCGCTGACCTCGGGCGCTAAAGAGTTCGTGATCGACATCACTAATGCCAGCGTTGTGATCGGTGTGCTGATGGGCGCGGTCGTCGCCTTCCTCCTCGCCTCTATGACAATGAAGAGCGTGGGCAAGGCCGCCTTCAAGATGGTCAACGAGGTCCGCAGGCAGTTCCGCGAAATCAAGGGCCTGATGGAAGGCGAGGCGGAAGCCGATTACGAACGGTGCATCAACATCGCCACCGCAGCTGCGTTGTGGGAGATGATCATCCCCGGGGTGATGGCCGTCGCGGCCCCGCTGCTCGTCGGCTTTTTACTCGGGCCTGCTGCGCTCGGAGGCCTCCTGGCCGGAGCTTTGGTGACCGGCGTGGCGCTGGCAATCCTGATGGCAAACAGCGGAGCGGTTTGGGACAATGCCAAGAAGTACATCGAGGAAGGCAACCTGGGCGGTAAAGGTAGCGCGAATCACAAGGCGGCAGTGGTCGGCGACACAGTGGGGGATCCCTTCAAGGATACCTCCGGCCCGTCGATGAACATCCTCATCAAGTTGATGAGCATTGTCAGCCTGGTTTTCGCACCGCTGATCGTCCGCGTATGGTTTGGATAATTCCCGATCGCCGGCAGGGGATGGGTTTCTAATCCTCTGCCGGCATAACTGTATATGCTACAATTACTTACAAGAAAACAATTGGCTGGTGTGTGTTTTTTTGCTATACTCATAAGTCCAGGTCTTTTGTAAGGAGGTCCGTAGGTGTTTTACGAAGGATTTGCCAACAGCTACGATGATATGGTCGACTGGGAAAACCGACTGGTTTTCGAGGGCAAGTATTTCGATAAGCTTTTCAAGCATTATGGAATCGAAAGAATTCTGGATGTTGCTTGCGGCACGGGGCGCCACTCGATCCTGTTCGCCAAACTGGGATACAAAGTGCTCGGCGTCGATAACAATGACACGATGCTTGAGCTGGCAAGTAAAAACGCCAAGGAGAGCGGCGTCAAGGGCTTGAAGATTCAAAAAGCCGAGATGAGCACACTCTCCGATACCGTTAAGGGAAAATTCAACGCTTTAGTCTGTCTGGGCAATTCGCTGCCCCATCTGGTACATGACGAGGACGTACTCGGGGCTCTCGGGCACTTCCATAAGCTGTTGAAACCCGGTGGTTTGCTGTTGCTCCAGACTGTATACTTCGATCACTATCTCGACAGCGCCGATTCGGCCGTGGCCGTCAGGGACGGCGTGCGCAAAGGTCGCCCGGTGACTTTCCGGAGACACTACGAGTTTAAAGGCACAAAGGTAATCTTCCACGTCTCGATCTACGACCGCAATTCGCGCGAACTGCTGGAAGGCTACAGCAGCCCGCTTAATCCGATCCGCCGAGAGCTGCTCGAGACTTATCTTGAGAAGGTCGGATTCGCCGGCATGCAATTCTTTGAGGACATTTCTCTCAAGCCGCTGACACAGGAATCGCGGAGCCTGATCGGTTTCTCGTTCAAGCCCAAGGCCTGAGCCAGCAAACATTCCTTTTTCAACGATCCCCATGCTACAGAGGGGCTCTCCACAACGCTTTCGCGCGACTCGGCGCCCGTGTATACTTGCATAACCGGACAGACATGGAAGGAGCAGGGGAATGGAAGGGAAACCGAATCGGCGCGACTTTCTCATCGGATCGCTCGCGGCAGCCGGAGCGGGTGCGATGATTGGGGGAATTGGAGTTTCAGCCAAAACTATCAAGACCCAAAGTAAGATGGTGTGTGTCTCTTCCGCGAACGGCCTGGCGGCTGTGACTAAGGCCGTGGAAGTGATGCGCGGCGGCGGCGGCACGATGGACGCGGTCATAGCGGGTGTGAATATCGTCGAGGACGATCCGAACGACACATCAGTGGGCTATGGCGGCCTACCGAACGAAATCGGCGTGGTCGAGCTCGACTCCTCGGTAATGGACGGCCCTTCAGGCAACAACGCCGGCGCAGTGGCCTGCCTGCGCAACATCAAGAATCCGTCGAAGGTCGCGCGGCTGGTGATGGAGCGCACCGATCATGTCCTGATTGTGGGCGAGGGTGCGCTGCAATTCGCCAAGGCGCACGGTTTCCAGGAAGAAGACCTGCTGACGGAACGTGCCCGCAAGATATGGTTGCGTTGGAAAGAAACGTTGAGCGACCAGGACGACTGGCTGCCCCCCGCCGGCGGCTATGCACTTAACTACGACTACCCTTCCACGCGGCCGACCGGGACGATCAATTGCCTTGCAGTCAATGAAAACGGCGACATCAGCGGCGTCACCACTACCAGCGGCCTGGCTTTCAAGATACCCGGCCGCGTCGGCGACAGCCCGATTATCGGCGCCGGACTCTACGTCGACAACGAAATCGGCGGCGCCGGCTCCACCGGCCGTGGAGAAGAGGCAATCAAGTTCTGCGGCTCGTTCCACACGGTGATGCAGATGGCGATGGGAAAGAGCCCGGGTGAGGCCGCGATGGAGACGATCAAGCGGATCGCGCGCAACTATGACATGGAATTCATCAAGACATTCAACATCAAGTTTTACGCCGTCAACAAAAAGGGCGAATACGGAGCCGCGGCATTGTGGGGCGCTCCCGGAGATCCTGCTTCGAGGTTCGCCGTGCACGACGGCACCGAGGCGCGGCACATGGATACGCTTTACCTTTTCGACATTAACGAACGCTAGGACAACAACCGCCTGACGGCGGGAATGATGCTTTACAGTCTGCTCTACACTCTGGCCATGCTGCTGGCCGCGCCGTTTCTGCTGCTCAGCGGCAGGACGCGGAAGAAGTATCTTCTCACTGCGGCTGCGCGGTTGGGTAGCGGCAGCGTAAAACTAAATCCCGAGCGCAAACCTGCAATCTGGTTGCACGCCGTCTCGGTGGGCGAGGCGTTGGCGGCAAAACCGCTGGTGGCCGAACTGAAGAGAAAACTCCCCGACTTCCTGATTTTTGTCTCCACCACTACGTCGACCGGCAGGGAAGTCGCGGAGAAAAGCCTCGACGCCGACGGCTTCTTCTATTTCCCGTTCGATTGGAAATTTGCCGTGCGGCGTGCGCTTCGCAGCACTGGTGCCCATCTTTGCATCGTCCTGGAAACGGAACTCTGGCCGAACTTTATCCGCACGCTTTCCCGGCGGAAAATTCCTCTGGTTCTGGCCAACGGCCGCATCTCCGACCGTTCTTTCAGGCGGTACAGAAGGTTCCGATGGTTTTTCAGGCCATTGCTGCATCGCTTTTCCGTCCTCTGCGCGCAGAGCGTCGCAGATGCCGAGCGGCTCGAAGCGATCGGAGCGCACACGGCGGGTGTGATTGTATCGGGAAACCTTAAGTTCGAGCGCGGCCAGTTTGCCATCGACGCGGCGGATGTCGAGCATCTTCGCGTGCTGCTCGCCATCGATCCGGGCGACGGGATTGTCATCGCAGGCAGCACGCACGGCGGTGAGGAGGAAGCGGTTCTTGAGGCGTTCGAGAAGATCAAGTCCGAGCATGGCGGGCTACGGCTGGTTATCGTCCCCAGGAGACCCGAACGGTTCGGCGAAGTGGCGGAACTGCTGGCTCAAAAGGGTGCCGACTTCGTCCGCTATTCCGAACTGGAGAACGGGTCGCGCAGAGCCGAGGTGATCTTAATCGACACAATCGGCCTGTTGCGCCCGCTGTATCATCTGGCCACCGCGGCATTTATCGGCGGCTCACTCATTCCGCACGGCGGCCAGAATCCTCTCGAGGCCTGCGCCGCAGGCGTTCCAGTTGTTTTCGGACCACACATGAGCAACTTCCGCGAAATCGCCCGGCAGGTACTCGATCGAAAAGCCGGCAAGCAGGTGGCGAACCGTCACGAGTTGACAGAAGCGCTGTCGGAAATCTTCGCCGACGAGCACAAGCGGGCAGCGATGGCCGAGGCCGCCTTGGCGGTGATCGAAGAAAACCAGGAGGCACTTCCGCTGACGACGCAGGCTGTAAGATCGGCCCTCGCGCGGCGAGGCTTGTTAACAGGAGCGCCGCTGATCCTGAAAATTCTTGCGAAGATTCATCACACTGCTCTCGGTCTGCTGAGAAAGGAACCCCGAGCCAGGCTGGCATCCGCGCCCAGGTTGAACGCGGCTACCGTCTCGGTAGGGGGATTGAGTTTCGGCGGCTCGGGCAAGTCGCCGATGGTCGCAACGCTTGCGGAGCGCTTTCAAAGGGCGGGAAAAAAGGTTGCGGTACTCACGCGAGGGTACAAAGGCTCCGGCTCGGAACCGCTGGTCGTATCCGACGGAAAGAAGATACTTGCCGGCGCAGGCGAGGCGGGCGACGAGCCCGTGATGCTCGCCGGCGCACTGCCGGGTCTGATCGTGATCAAGGACCGCGTCCGCATCCGCGGTGGCCGCCTGGCCGAGGAGCGTTTCAATCCGGATATCTTTCTCCTCGACGACGGCTTCCAGCACCGCGCGATCGGCCGGGATTTCAACCTCTTAATGCTGGATGCCGACAGCGTATTCGGAACCGGTATGCCTTGCCACCAGCTCCGCGAACCCCTGCGATTCGCCAAAGCAGCCGATGCTATCGTGCTCCTTGGCAGGGATGCGAAACACAGGTCGGAAGCCGGCAGGTATTTAACTGAAAATAGCATCGCCCCGCCCTTGTTCGAAGCGCAACATCGGCCAACAGGCTGCACGGATTTCCACACCGACGAGACCATTCCGATGGATGAGTTGAAGCGAAAAAAACTGCTGGCGTTCTGCGGTATCGCCGATCCGGAACGCTTCGCTCTCTCGCTGACGCGCCTGGAGGCCGATCCGCTCGATCTCGTCACTTTCCCCGATCATCACAAGTACACCGAAGGCGATCTGAACCATCTGGTCGAACTCTGGAAGCGGAACGGTGCTGATGTTATGATCACCACTTCCAAGGACGCGCAGCGCCTGCGCTCGCTGCCAGGCTTGCCGGACGGCTGGCCGGAGGTGCTTGTTCTGACGGTAAGGTTGGAAATGAACCGCGAAGATGAACTGATAAGATTGATAGAAGAAGCAATGAAACAATGAAGGCCAGGCACTACATCGAATTCGGTCTGGTGTGGTTTGCTCGCGCTTTGCTATTTCTGATGCCGCGGCGTGCGGCGATTTGGTGCGGACGCCGACTCGGCGATTTTTTCTATCTGGTCGACCGCAGGCACCGGAGTGAGGTCTTGCAAAACCTCGACACCGCCTTCGGCGAAGAAAAAAGCAAAGCCGAGAAAAAGAGGATCTCCAGAAAAGTGTACCGTCACTTTGGAGGCATCTTCTTCGATTTCATCCGCTCGCCGTGCATTTCTCGTCGAAAAATGGAGCGGATCACCGAGGTGGAAGGCTGGGAGAACCTCGAAGCCGCGTTTGAGAAGGGTAAGGGAGTACTGATCCTAACAGCCCACTATGGTTACTGGGAGTTAATGGGTATTCAGCAGGGTTACCTCGGGCGCCCGATGAGCGTCATCGCACGCAGGCTGGATAATCCCCTGCTGGAGAAAATGATCCATCGCTACCGCACGCGCAGCGGTAACCGCATCGTCTACAAGCAGAACGCAGTCCGCGAAATATTCAAAACGTTGCGGCATAACGGAGTGGCCGGGGTATTGATCGACCAGAATATCAACCCCAAACAAGGGATGTTCGTCGACTTTTTCGGCGTAGCTGCTAGCACAACACCGATACTCTCAGCAATCGCACTCAAGAGCGGCGCGCAGATCATTCCCGCCTTCACCAAGCCGTTACCCGGCGGACGCTGGCGCCTTATCTATGAACCCGCTCTGGATCTTTCCGTCAATGGTATGGATCGCTCGGAGGCGATGCGCCATATAACACAAACTTGCACGATGGTTATCGAGAATTACATCCGGCGGAATCCCGAGCTCTGGTTCTGGATGCACCGCCGTTGGAAGGCTCGCCCGCCGGCGGAGGAACAGCGTGGCGGCTGAATCGCTGCTCGATGCCCGGCGTCTGGTAATCCGGGGCCTCAACTGGATCGGCGACGCTGTCATGTCTCTCCCGACAATCCACAACATCCGAAAGGCGCTTCCCGAGACGTTCCTGGCTGTCCATGCTCCCGCCTGGAGTGCCGGACTTTATGAAATCTGTCCGGCAGTCGATAGGGTGATTCTTACATCAGAAAAAAGGTTTTTCTCGGAATTTAAGGAAGCAAAGAAGCTCAAGGCCGAGAAGTTCGACGCCGCCTTGATTCTGCCCAACTCGTTCCGCTCGGCTCTTGCTCCCGCCCTGGCACATATCCCCGGCCGCTGGGGATATAACACCGATACGCGCTTCCCGCTGCTGACCAACAAGGTGCCGCGGCCGAAGGACGCCGACTCGAGGCACACCATTCTCTATTACATGGAATTGCTGGCCGCCGCCGGGATCGAATGGGCCGACGAGAAGTTTGAACTTGTTCTTTCCCAGCAAACGAAGGAAGAAGCCGAGGAGATCATCGTGAGCCGCGGGGCGCGGCCCGGATCGTTGAAAATCGGTTTGTCGCCGGGCGCCGCCTGGGGGCCCTCAAAGAGGTGGCCCGCCGAGCGCTTTGCCGCCGCCGCAAAACAATTGATCGGAAACCTTGGCGCTGATGCCCTGATTTTCGGCAGCGGCAAGGAATCGGAGCTCATCCAGGATGTGGTTGAGGCTGCCGGCGAAGGTGCGGTTAACCTGGCTGAAGCCTTCCCGCAACTGCGCCACCTGGCGGCTTCCATCGCAGGCTGCAGGTTACTGATCACAAATGACTCGGGGCCGATGCACATCGCCGCTTCCCTCGGCGTGCCGGTGGTCGCTCTTTTCGGTCCGACCGACGAGCAGCGCAGCGGACCATGGGGCCTGGGAGAGCGAGCCGTCGTGGTCAAACGGGCAATGGATTGCCGACCGTGCTACAATCCGTTATGCCGGCTGCAGGTGCACCCCTGCATGATGGAAATCGAGGTGGAGGAGGTGGTTGCCGTCGCCGAAACGCTGCTCAAACGCGAGAGTGCTTCCTCATGAGCGAAGCTGTGCCTGACAAAAAGGGATTGCTCGAATTGGCCGGACGGCTAGCCGGTAAACGCGTGCTGGTTTACGGCGATTTCGTGCTCGATGAATTTCTCTTCGGCCAGATCGATCGCATTTCGCGCGAGGCGCCGGTGTTCATCGTCGCCCACGAGCGCAGCGATTTCCGCCCCGGCTGCGCCGCCAACGCTGTCGCCAACCTTGCAGCCCTGGGAGCGGTCCCCCTACCCTGCGGAATTCTCGGCGACGACGAGGCGGCCGATCAACTTGCGGGATTATTCGCCGCGACGGGGATCGACACTGATAACCTGGAACGGGTGAAGAGCGCGAGGACGGCGGTGAAAACCCGCGTGATCGCCGGCGGGGCTCATTCGATCAAGCAGCAGATCGTGAGGATAGACCGGCTCAACGGCGCTTCGGGCGGCCCGCAGCAGGATGAATCGATCCGCAGACACCTGAAATCCCTTCTTCCAGAATGCGAAGCCGTCCTCATCTCCGACTACGGTATCGGCAGCCTGAATGCGGAAACCGCCTCCTGGCTGGTCTTGGAGGCCCGAACTGCGGGATTGCCCGTAACTGCCGACTCCCGCTACCGCATGCTGAATTATGCAGGCGCGACTGCGATGACGCCCAACCAGCCCGAGGTTGAACAATGCTTGGGCCGCAGCATCGGCAATGCCGATGAAATGCACCATGCGGGGAAGGAACTGCTGTCGAAACTAGGCTGCGAAGCGCTGGTGATCACCCGCGGTGGCGATGGAATGTGTCTGTTTGGTCCCTCGACTGGACCACTCGACATCCCTGCGTTCGGGAACGAGGAAGTTGTGGACGTGACCGGCGCCGGCGACACCGTTATCGCCGCATTCACGCTCGGAATCGCGGCAGGCGGGGGCTTTGAAAACGCCGCACGGCTGGCAAACGTCGCGGGCGGCCTCACCGTGCTTAAGAAGGGAACATCCACCGTGAGCGCCGAGGAATTGCGAGCTGCGCTCGGCGGGAGCTGAATCATGGGGCTGCTTATCGGCAGGGAGGAAGCGGCGGCCCTGGCCGAAAGGCTCAGGGAGGAGGGCAGGACTGTTGTCCTCGCCAACGGCGCTTTTGACCCACTCCATGTCGGCCACGTGCGCTACCTCAAGGCAGCAAAGGAATGTGGTGATACTCTTTTCGTCGCGCTCAACTCCGACAGCTCAGTTCGCGGCCTCAAGGGACCGGGCAGGCCGGTGATAACCCAAGACGAACGCGCCGAAATCCTTTGCGCCCTCGAGCCCGTCGGCTATGTCCTCATCTTCGACGAGCCGACAGTTGAGCAGGTCATCCGCGCTCTGCGGCCCGATTTCCACTGCAAGGGGACTGACTATACGCCCGGTTCGGTGCCCGAGGCTGAATTGGTCCGCTCGCTGGGCGGGGAGGTGCGCATCGTCGGCGATCCGAAGAACCACGATAGCAGCGCCATGATCCGCAAGATCAAGACAGACGGCGCCGACGGCAAATGAAGAGAATCTTGATTCTCAAGAGGACGTCCTTCGGCGATATCATCCACGCCTTGCCAGTCATCCCGGCTATCAGAAACAGCCATCCGGACTCAGAGATAACCTGGCTGACCGAACTCGGCTACGGGCCGTTTTTGCGCGCCGTGGAGGGAATCGACACGGTTGTGGAGATCGGATTGCGATCGATGCTCCGCCGGGGGCGGATTGGTGATTACTTCAGAAGGCTGCGTTCGCTGCGTAAGGGCGGCGAATTCGATGTGCTTATCGATTTGCAGGGCACGCTGAAATCATGGCTGCTGATTATGCGGGCAAGGGCTCGCCGCAAGATCGGATTCAATCGGGCCGACGCGCGCGAGCCATTGGTCACTCGTCTATATTCGGATCAGGCGCCGCCGATGCCCGATGATTTTCATATAATCCAGCAGAACCTGAAGCTTCTTGAAAGTGTTGGAATTGAAGCTGAAGAAACTAAATTCCCGCGGATTAAAAACGCTCCCGAGCAAACGGCATACATCGATAAGTGGCTCGCAAGGCATGGCCTGAACGCCGATCCCGGTTTTGTGGTAATCAATCCCTTTACCGCCTGGCGCACCAAGAGCTGGCCGCTGGAACACGCTGCCGCCCTCTGCCGAATGGTACGCCGCGAGCTCGGGTCGAAGTCGCTGCTGCTCTTCGGCCCGAAAGAGAAGGAGGAGGTCGGGGAGGCGGTGAAGCTGTCGGAGGGAGCCGCCATGCCCGCCCCGCCGACAGATATACTGCAACTCCTGGCGCTGCTCCGCCGCACAAGGGCTTATGTGGGCGGAGACACCGGCCCAACTCACCTGGCCGCTGCCTTGCGAGTGCCGTTGGTTGCGATGTTCGGACCGACTGATCCGCAACGCAACGGACCGATCGATCCCGCCGACCCCGTCATCCGGGCAGACCTGGGATGCGATCGCTGCAGCCGAAACACATGCCCCGAAAGTGATAACCGCTGGGCCGAGTGCATGCGCAGGATCTCCCCGGATACTGTGCTGCAGTCGCTGCGCGTCAGGCTGGAAACAGCTGCAACCGCAACTTTGATCAATTCAGGCAAACCATTCTGATCGATCCGGTTTTTCAAAACCTACGCTGAATCAGAGCGAATAGAGAGTAAGCAACGGCAGACCGAGTGTCATTCGCAGTTTGGAGCGGAAAGCGCTGCGAAGGGTGGCTTCGAGAGTCTCGGAATCCATTGAGTCGCGGTGAGGTTTCAGTTTTTGCTCGACACTCCTGGCGATTTTTTTCCTGGTCTCCTCGTCGATCGCAGACTCCGCAGCGGACATCATTTGCTCGTCCAGGTCACGCAACTGCTCTTCGAGTTCTCCAAGATCGGGAGTCCGGCCGCAGAATTCTCTCAACGCAGCCAGTTTTGCCGCCATCGCAATAAGCGCCTCGCCGGGTTCCGTTCGTTCACTCACCCTTGAGCGCTCTGCGGCGTGACGAAGATCAAAGACAAGACTGTCGAGGATCGAGACGACCTCTTCGCCGGTCTGCTTGCTCGATACAGGCTCCTCATCGCGGGCGGCCTCGATCTCGATTGTTTTGTATTCCTTCCACTCGCGCTGCACGGCCCAACGGCACCAGCTTAGGTTGCGAACCTCTTCGTCGGGTTCCTCCGACTCGGCAAGCTTCTTGAAGTAGGCGTTGCGTATGCCGCGCAGGACGCATGAGAGCGGCACGCCGCGGTCGAACCAGCCCTTGGCAAGCTGATAATCGGCAGGAGAGAGCAGAAGGCTCCGGCCACGGAGCGCAGAAAAAAGAGCTTCGATCTTGAGGAAATAGCTCTTAGTGTAGTCCTGCTCGCCGTCGAAGTCGAAACGCTCTTGTTCGTTGTCAATCATCACACTTCTTCGGAAATCGCTTTTCGACGTATCCCTCGACGGCATCTTCGAGGAGCGCGAAAGTTTCGTGGTAGCTGTCGACATCACCCCCATAAGGATCGTTGATTTCCGGGCCAGATGCCGCGCCGAACTCCCCAAGCAGGCTAATGTGAACGGCCAGCGCTTCGCTATGGGTCTGCAGCATAGCCCTTTGAACCTGCTCCATCACCAGTATCTCGTCATAATATTCCAGGTCAGCCGTGGTGATCTGGCGTGCGCGGTGGTCATCAATGGAAAACCCATGCGACCTCGCCACCTCGCGCGCTGAATCGGAAGCGGGGTAACCCGAGAGCGCGCCGATCCCGGCCGAATCGATCTCTACTCCATCAATGCCGCGGTTTTCCAGCAGCTTGCGCATATATCCCTCGGCCATCGGCGAGCGGCATATGTTTCCATGGCATACAATAAGGATCTTTCGCAACCAGCTTTCCCCCCGGCTCCTTGACGCTCTATCGAACCGGTCAATATACTTAGTATAGACGAGCGCAGAACTCAATGGAGAGTATACGCCTAGGACAGATTCTCACAATAGCCGACGCTGCCGGCAAGAGCGAAGGTGTATCCGCATACCTGGTAGGGGGTTCGGTTCGCAGGTTGCTCGCCGGACGGCGGATGAGCGATCTCGACGTGGTTGTCGACGCCCCTAGGGGTGCGTCCCGTCTTGCCGAAATCCTCTCACAAAAAGTTCCGTACGCTGCGCGGCCTGTAGCGGTAGGCTCTTTCCCCATGGTAGAGGTACGCTGCGGAGACATATCGATTCAGATCAGCGAACCTCTACGCAATATCACCATGGACATTTCAGGCCTCGGCGGACCGCTGAGCGACGCGATGAAGCAAGACGTCTTGCGACGCGATTTCACCGTGAACACACTGCTTTGCCCGGTCGGGACTCCGGCTCCCGAGAACATAATTGATGCCCTCGGCTACGGCCTGAGCGATTTTGAGCGGAGGATACTCCGAACTCCACTCGAGCCGCAGGAAACGATCGGCAACGATCCCATCCGCATGCTCCGTGCCGTCCGCTTCTCAAACCTCGAGGGCTTTGCCATCGATCCCGCGCTTGCTGCGGCCATCCGTGCCGGCGCTCCCAAGATTACCACCACGCCCGGGGAGCGGATTAACATGGAGCTATCAAAGATACTCATGGGTTCTGAACCTTCAGAGGGCATTCGAGCCTTGGTTGAGCACGACCTGCTGCGCTTCACTCTGCCGGAGTTGTCCGATCTCGCGCAAGTCGAGCAGCCTACCGATTACCACGGCGACGATGTGCTCAGCCACACCCTGAAGGTCCTCGACAATACAAAACCCGAGTTGCGGCTGCGGCTGGCGGCTCTGATGCACGACCTGGGCAAGAAATCGACGAAAACGGAAAAAGAGGGGCGCGTCGTATTCCATGGCCATCAGTACACCGGCGCCAGCGAAGCCAAGCGGGTGCTGCAACGCCTGCGCTATCCGGCAAAGCTGGTTGACGAGGTCGCCGCGATGGTGGAGATGCACATGGTAGCCTACCGGCAAGAGTGGTCGGACACTGCCGTGAGACGCTTTATTCGCAAGGCGGGTGAACAACTCGACGACCTGATGGAGCTCTACCGAGCCGATATACTTGCGCGCAAGCCGCCACATGACGACCTGGCCGAATTCGAAGACCTCAAGAAACGAATCGATGCAGTGGATGCGGAAGAGATCCGCAAAATTGCCTCGCCGCTGAGCGGTGATGAGGTAATGGAAATATTGGATCTGGAGCCGGGTCCGGAGGTCGGTAATGCGATCGAGGCTATCGAGTCGGCAATTGTGGACGGTAAGTTGACTGCCGACAGCCAGGCGGCACGGAACTTTCTGCTGAAAGAGTTCGTCTCGAAGCGTATGGAAGGACAACCCGGCGAATGAACCGAACCCAGACGATCATCATCGGCGTCGCCTTGATTATCCTGGGAGCGTACCTGCTGCTCAGCGAGTACGGCTACCCGTTCAGAATCCATGTCTCCTGGCCGGTGATTCTTCTCGTGGTGGGGGGAGCGCTGATCGCCGCGTACTACATCTCCAAACCGAAAACGACATACCTGTTTTCAGGCAGCCTGGTCTTTTGGCTCGGCGTGTTCTTTATGCTGATGGAGAACGCGCTTGAGTACTACTACGGATACTCGCACCTCTGGCCGGGATTTATTATTGTGATTGGCCTTGCCCACCTGACGACCGCGGTCCTCAGTCAGTCGGCCAGAAAACACCTCGCTGCGGCATCGTTATTCATCGCCGTGGGCGTCGTGCTGCTGTTCTTCACTTTCACGGGATGGAGAACGATCAGGTCGATCAACGTCATCACCGCTATCGCGGTAATCACCATCATCATCGGCTTCAAATACGTCCTCGAGTTCTTTCTGACAATCAGGGAGAAGAGATGACCGGACCCCGCCTGGGAGCTCACATGTCGATCGCAGGGGGGGTGGACCTAGCTGTCGATCGCGGCGTGAGTGTTGGTTGCGACACCATCCAGATCTTCACAAAGAACAGCAACCAGTGGCGCGCCAAACCCCTGTTGGCAGAGGATATCGCTGGCTTCAAGCAAAAGCTGGAGAGATCGGGAATCAACCCGGTTGTCGCACACGACTCCTATTTAATCAACCTCGCCTCGCCTGAGCCGGAGTTGCTGGAGCGCTCGCGCAACGCGTTCTTCGAGGAGATGAAGCGGGCGGAGGCACTCGGGATACCTTACCTGGTGATGCATCCCGGCTCTCACAAAGGCAGCGGAGTCGACGCAGGCCTGCGGACCATCGCCGAGAGCTTCGATCTGCTGCATGAGAAAACCGCCGGCTTACAACTTGCGGTTTTGCTGGAAACGACGGCCGGCCAGGGAACAAATCTCGGTTTCACCTTCGAGCAACTGCGCAGAATCATCGACATGACCTCGGAGGGCGGACGGTTGGGTGTCTGCCTCGATACCTGCCACGCTTTTACGGCCGGCTACGACATCGCTACCAGCGATGGTTACGGAAGAATGTGGCAAGAGTTCGACGGCGAAATCGGCCTCGACCGCCTCAAGGTAATCCACCTGAATGATTCAAAAAAGGATCTCGGCAGCCGGGTCGACCGCCACGAGCACATCGGCAAGGGCACACTTGGTCTGGAACCTTTCCGGATGCTGGTCAACGACGAGCGTCTGCGTGAAATCCCGATGATCCTCGAGACGCCAAAGGGACCTGACTACGCCGAGGACAAGGAAAATCTCGCGATACTACGCAATATGATAGAGTAGCAATCCGGCATGCGAATCAAAACCAAAGCCCCCTGCCGTATCGACCTGGCCGGAGGCACACTCGACATTCCCCCACTCTTTCTTCTTCTCCCCGAAGCCTGCACTGTTAATCTCGCCATCAGCGTGACCGCCGAGGTCGAGATCGAGGATACTGACGGCGAATTAATCGAGTTGAGTTCGGTGGACAGCGGAATAAGCTGGTCCACCAAGCCGCGTAGCGGGCAGATGCCTCCCCCCGGCCTGGAACTGGCCGCGACTGTAGTCGGCCATCTCGCACCGGAAGGCGGTCTCGCTGCCAGGACAAAATCCAATTCCCCGCCGGGGGCGGGAATCGGCGCCTCTTCCGCCCTCTGCGTTGCCCTGGTGAAAGCTCTTTTGACCAGGAAACGTGTTTCCCTCGAAGCAGCAGATTTCGTGCGGCTGTGCCTTGACCTGGAGGCTCGCGTTTTGGGCACGCCGGCCGGTTACCAGGACTTTTACGCAGCGCTCAACGGAGGCCTGCAGGACATAACCTACGAGCCCGGCAAGATCACCGCCGCGCGCCTAGATACCGACCCGGATACCCTACGAAATCACATTTTGCTCGCCTACACGGGAAAACCGCACCATTCGGGACTTAATAATTGGGAAGTCTTTAAACGATTCATCGACGGAAACCGGCGCGTGCGCTCAGCCTTGTGCGAGATCGGCTACACAGCCGTGCAGATGGCGGGTGCACTGCGTTCCGGCGACCTCGACGCGGTCGGGCACCTGCTCGCGCGCGAGTGGGCCCAGCGCAAAGAACTCTGGCCGGGGGTCTCAACGCCGGCGATAGATGAGCTCATCGGAAGAGCCGAAAAACTCGGTGGCGCCGGCAAGGCATGTGGCGCCGGAGGGGGAGGCTGCGTTATCCTCTGGCACGACGGCCGGCGGGAAGTTTTAAACCAACTCCGGCGCGCGCTTGATGAACTGGGGGCAAAAGAGCTGGATTGGGAGCCGGATATCAACGGTTGCCGGATCTCCAAAGCATAATCAAATAGAACCAAAACAGCAATTATGTATTAAAATATAGGGAAGTCACTTTGCTTGATACGTCTGGAGAACAGCGATGTACGAGGAAGACGATTCTTACGGTGAGTTAATTCGAAGACCCCGCAAGAAAATCAACAAGGACAAGCATGCTCAGCAATACCGCCGAGATCGCGAGGACGATGGCGGCAAACGTAGCGGAGATTACACCCGCGGACGGGAAAAGAAGCCTGTTCACCGAATTCTCGAA
This sequence comes from Acidobacteriota bacterium, assembly GCA_035530855.1. GTDB lineage: Bacteria > Acidobacteriota > DATKUA01 > DATKUA01 > DATKUA01 > DATKUA01. Next base: position 51,343 of record DATKUA010000137.1, read on the forward strand.
GAGTGGGAAGAGGACGACGATAGCGAAGAGAAAGAAGGCTCCGGGCAGTAGCCCTGCGGAACTAATTTAGGGATCAGCAATCGCTGTCCCGATTCATTCGTTTCTGATGCAGCCGGAGGTCTGCTCATTAGTTGGCGGATTCGCTGTTTTCAGCTGTTGATATGTACTGCGACGGCCGTAATGTCGTCCTCGAAAGTCTCGTCACCGCGGAACTTACGCAATGAGCTTGCGAGAGAATCGAGCAGCTTCTTGGGCTCCCGTGGTCCGGTGACACTCAGCAAGCTCAGCAAACCCTCGTAGCCGAGCTCACTCCGTGATTCGTCCTTTGATCGAATCTCTACAACTCCATCGGTGACCAGAACGATTGTATCGCCCCGTTTCAGATTCGCCTCGGCCTCGACGTAAGCTGAGCGCGAGGAAGCGCCTGGTGGCAGCGGGTAGGATTCCATTTCAAGGAAATGAGCGCTGCCCTCGGCAGGGATCAGGATCGGCTCGGGAACTCCGGCATTGCTCCAGCGGATTTTCTTCTCTTCAAGATCGATTACGGCGTACATCACGGCAGCGAAGGAACGTGCAGAAGTGTTTCGTACGAGGTAGCGGTTGAGACGCTGCATTGTTTCCGAGACTGAAGCGCTCTCCTCGGCGATGAGCCGAACTGAAGAGATGGTCGCAGCCATATTTATCGCTCCGGCGACCCCCTTACCGACGATATCGCCGACGATTATTCCCAGGCGTTTGGCACCGTATTCAATAAATGTGTAAAAGTCGCCGCCCACTTCCTCCGCAGGCAGGCTTAGGGCCGCCACCGAGGCACCCTTCAATCTTGGCGGCGCGGCGGGCAGCATGCTTTGTTGAATCTCCCTGCCAATCTGAAGCTCCCGCTGTATCCTCTCCTTCTCAGCGGCCTCGGCTGCCAGACGTTGGTGCTCCAGACCATGGGCCGTCTGGTCCGCAAGCAGGCCGAGCAGGTCGATGTCCTCGAAGTTGTATTCCTGCTCGGAGAGCTTCGCTCCTAGAAAGAGGAATCCAATGATTTTGCTCTCGCGGCGGATCGGGAGGCAGATGTCGGCGCCCAGTCGGACGAATGAATCCCTCGCCCGTCCGTCCCCGGAGGAGCGCTCCTCGCTCAATTCGCGAAGACCAAGGAATTTTCGGCTGCGGTCGAAGGTCCGCTTGAGGTCCTCCACGGCGGTGCTCTCCAGCGTGGTGCCTAATAGCGCTTTGGGGGTGGCGCACTCGACTCCGGCTTCGCCTCCGTTGGCGATCAGTGCTACAGCCACGCTCTTCGGATGGACCATGCGCTCAGCGTTTTCGATGACGATCCGCAACATATTCTGCCTGTCAGCAGCTCGGTCGAGCACCGAGGTAAGCTCACGCAATGCCAGCTTGTAGTTGTATTTTTGCCGGTAGAAGCGCTTGTCGACAAATTCCTGCACTCTGCGCTTCAACCGCCCGAGTGTAACCCCGATCAGCAACGCCCAGGCGGCAATGGCAACCCGCTGGACATTCGGATCGAGCAGGAAGCGGTCTATCGAATTCTGTGCGCCTCCGGTCTGCGGCAGTAAATCTTGGACAATGAAAAGAAGGCCGAATACAACGGCGAAGACGGCGCCGGTGACCAGGAGCACTGCTCCGGTAACCAGAGTGTAAACAAGACCCCGGCGCAGAATCAGCTCCATCTGCATCGCCCGGTAGCGGACGATCGCATAGAAATTGGCCAGCGGGATGAAGAGCAACGAGATCGCGAGAATCCACTCCGGCAACGGCAGCCCGAATCCAACTATGTTTTCGAGCAACATCATCAGGGCTAGGGAGGCGAGCGGTATGGACGTGCCGAAAATGATCCAGCGGATCCTACGCTTCTCCTCTATTTCGCCGGTTCGGAGATACGTTGCCAGTAGAGTCGCGACGGCCAGCGCAATATAGACAATGTATATGGTTATCAGCACGCCGTAATATGTGCCAAGAGCCACCTGCAGGAAGTTTTGGGCGTTGTTCGAGAGTCGCGACAGGAATACAATTACCAGATAGCCAAGCATCAGCAGGCCCGCTGTTCCGTAGACCAGCGGCAGCGTCCAGGGGCGCAAAGCAAGACCTCTCGGCATGGGGAAAACCAACGCGAAGTCGAGAACGCAAGCGGACGAGAATATTGCTGCGCCAAAAACGAGAAATGCAGCGATCAAGAATCCGATATCGTTCGGATCCCCATGGAGTCCTTCTGGTAACAGCAAAACTCCCATCAGCATGGAAAAATAGCCCCAGGAATTTGCCGCCCGGTACTGAGGCCGCGCGAAAAAGACCCAGCAGCCCATTACCACGTACACAAGCCCGATCAAGGCCATCACGTAGAGCATGGCTGTCTGGGTATTGCTCACGCCTGTCAAGGTTACATCGGTCAACACGCCGGCGCGGCGTGTTTTTAGAGTGATCGAGGGCATGCTGAGGGCGTAACTGGTGCACGACACGCAGTCACCCGGCGATTCGGGAACGCGGTCGTCGAATTGCAGCAACACGTCACCTTCTCGCAGGCCCGCACGGTCGGCGGCGCCGCTGGGCTGAATCCTGCTGACCACAGCCTCGCCGCGCTCGGCGTCGAAAGCGAGCCCGAAACCATAGTCAAAGGAAAATAGATTAGCAAGAAAGAGGTAACCTGCTGCCACTACGCAGATCGTTGTTACGGCGGCGAATATTAACTTCTTGCGAAAGGTGGTCTTCAACTCTCACCTCTCCGGCCATCTTGCTGGCAGCGGTATTATGGTTGCACTGCCACTGCTCCGCAAGCAACCCCATCTTCATGCCGGCGTCCCGTTTTCCGGCCGAAGCCACAATGCGGTATCAGGATTTCTCCTCTTCCAAGTCAAACTCAGGTATTTGGAACCAGAAGCCGGTATCGGTGATGTTGTCGAGCTCCGCCTGGAGGATGTCGTAGTGGGCATTCTCCATTTCCATCAGCTTCTGAAATGTCTTGCGCGCGGCCGGATCGGTAGCTTTGGCGTACTGCTCGCGGTAGAGTTCCGCTGAGCGGCGCTCCTGCTCCATCGCCGCCCTGATCGCGTCGACCTGGTCAACCCCGCGCTCGCCCTTGACCTTCACGTCACGCTCGCGCAGCTTGGGCATCACCTGCTCCACCAGCGATTCGCGGATCTCGATCTCTTCCCAGCTTCCTGAGATCTCAAGCTTGCTCAAAGCTCGCTCGAGAATCTCGAAATGGTCCAACTCGTCGCGCGATAGCAGAATGAACATGTTCTTGCCCGTGACGTCCTTCGTCTTCAATGCAAAGCTGAGATAATTCTTGAGGCCGCGCTTTTCGGTTTCCATCGCCAGTTTCATCGCCGCGAGAATTTCGGCGTTTTTTCCCTTTCCTGCTGACATGCCTGCTCCTTTTCTGTATTTTTAGTCATACTAAATTAGCGCCCTGCCTAGGTCAATTGCCCCCGGCGCGCCAGGATTCAGAAAAAACTTGACATGAGTGCACTCAGATATTATCTTAAGAGTTGACTAAGATACAACCGGGGCACGGCGCCCCGAACGCAAGCAATAGCAGGAGGAAAGCGATAATGAGCAAGGTGATCGGCATCGACCTGGGAACGACCAACTCGGTTGTTGCCGTTATGGAAGGCGGCGATCCGGTGGTAATTACCAACCCGGAAGGAGGGCGGACCACGCCTTCCGTCGTCGCTTTTACGAAGAAGGGTGAGCGGCTGGTGGGCCAGGTGGCCAAGCGCCAGGCGGTCACCAACCCAGAGAATACCGTTTTCTCGATCAAGCGCTTCATGGGCCGTCGCATCGCAGAGGTCAAGGAAGAGGAGAAAATGGTACCTTTTAAGATCAAAGCGGGTCCGAACCAGGACGTTCGCGTGCTGGCGCAAGGCAAAGACTACAGCCCGCCTGAGATCAGCGCGATGGTCTTGCAGAAGCTCAAGTCGGCGGCTGAGGAATATTTGGGCGAAAAGATCGAGCGCGCTGTGATCACGGTACCTGCCTATTTCAACGACTCGCAACGCCAGGCCACCAAAGACGCCGGCAAGATCGCCGGCCTCAAGGTCGAGCGCCTCGTCAACGAGCCTACCGCGGCCGCACTGGCTTACGGTCTCGACAAAAAGAAGGACGAGACGATCGCCGTTTTCGATTTCGGCGGCGGCACCTTCGACATCTCGATCCTCGAGGTCGGCGAGGGCGTCGTCGAGGTCAAGTCCACAAATGGCGACACTCACCTCGGCGGCGATAACCTCGATCAGCGCATCATCGACTGGATCAACGAGGAGTTCAAAAAGGACCAGGGTATCGACCTCAGCGGCGACCGCATGGCGATGCAACGCCTTAAGGAAGCTGCCGAAAAGGCCAAGATGGAGTTGAGCACCGTGCCGGAGACCGATATCAACCTGCCGTTCATCACGGCCGGCGAGAGCGGCCCGAAGCACTTGCAGATGACACTCACCCGCTCCAAGTTCGAAGCCCTGGTGAGCGACCTGTTCGATCGGACCCTTAATCCCTGCCGCCAGGCCCTCAAGGACGCCGGCTTGGATCCCAACCAGATCGACGAGGTGGTTTTGGTCGGCGGCTCGACCCGCATCCCCAAGGTGCAGCAGATAGTCAAGGAGTTCTTTGGCAAGGACCCCCACAAGGGCGTCAATCCCGACGAGGTCGTGGCGATCGGGGCGGCAGTCCAGGCGGGCGTGCTTACCGGCGAGGTCAAGGACCTGCTGCTGCTCGACGTCACCCCCCTGAGCCTCGGCATTGAAACACTCGGTAGCGTCTCCACCAGGCTGATCGAACGCAACACCACAATCCCGACCCGTAAGAGCGAGATCTTCAGCACCGCCGCCGACAGCCAGACGAGTGTCGAGATTCACGTTTTGCAGGGAGAGCGCTCGATGGCAGGTGCCAACCGCACGCTCGGCCGCTTCCACCTGGTCGGCATCCCACCCGCTCCGCGCGGAGTGCCGCAGATCGAAGTCACCTTCGACATCGACGCCAACGGCATCGTCAACGTCAGTGCCAAGGACCTCGGCACCGGCCAGGAGCAGAAGATCACGATCACCTCGAGCTCCGGCCTCAGCGAGGAGGAGATCGATGGTATGGTCAAGGACGCCGAGACACATGAAGCTGAGGATGCCCGGCAGCGTGAGATGATCGACGCCCGCAACCAGCTCGACGGCCTCGCTTACCAGGTCGAGAAGACCTTCAAGGAGCACGGCTCGAAGCTGGGTGAGAGTGAGCGCGCGAACCTCGAAAACGCGATCAAGGAGGCCAAGGAGGCATTGGGCGGCGACGACATCGAGCGCATCAAGCAGGCGAGCGAAACCCTGACCCAGGCGTCCCACAAGCTGGCCGAATACATCTACCAGCAGAGCGCCCAGCAGCAAGCGACCGGCGGCACGGCTGAGGGTCCCGCTGAGGCTCAGCAGCAAACAACAGACGAATCCGGATCCGGCAAGGATGACGATGACGTCATCGACGCCGAGGTTGTCGACGACTGATTTTTCGACCGACCAGCGGTCGTTTGAGATAGATAGAGCAGGTCCGGGGCGTCCACAAAGGGACGCCCCGGGTGAACCGAAATGGCTCAGGACTATTATAAGATCCTCGGCGTGCCCCGCAAAGCCGGTACGCGGGAAATCAAGGCCGCTTACCGCAAGCTGGCCCGCAAGTACCATCCCGACGTAAACCCGGGCGACGCCGGCGCGGAACAGCGCTTCAAGGAGATCAGTGAAGCCTACGATATCCTTGGCACACCTGAGAAGCGCAAGCGCTATGATCAGTTCGGCACCACCGACCCGAGCGCTTTCGCGGGCGCGGGAGGCGGCGGGGGATTCGATTTCAGCGGCTTCGATTTCGGCCATGCCGCCGGCGGTTTCGGTGACATCTTCAACGAGATCTTCGGCCGCAAAGGAAAGAGGCGCTCTCGGGAAGAGAAGCGCCGCGGCGACGACTTGCAGTACGTGATGGACCTCAGCTTCCGCGACGCGCTGAAAGGGATCGAGACGGAGGTCACCGTGACGCGCCGGGACCAATGCAAGGGTTGCGGCGGCAGTGGCCGAATCCTCACCGGCGGCACCAAATCGTGCTCCGCCTGCGGCGGCAGCGGGCGGCGGGTAATGATGCAGGGCGCGATGAAGTTCGAAACCACATGCGATGTCTGCGGCGGAAGCGGCTTGCTCTCAGGCGAGGCCTGCCGCAGTTGCAACGGCTTGGGTTCCGTGCCCAGGCAGGAAAAGATCAAGGTCAGGATCCCTGCGGGTGTGGATAGCGGCTCACGGGTTCGTGTCGCCGGCAAAGGAAATGCCGGGACCTCCGGCGGCCCGCCAGGCGATCTCTACATCGTGATCAAAGTCCAGCCGCACAAGTTCTTCACGCGCAAGGGCAACAACATCTACGTCATCGTGCCGATCACTGTCAGCGAGGCAGCCCTGGGCACCAAGCTCGAGGTGCCGACGGTCGACGGAACCGCAACGATCCGCATCCCGCCGGCCACGCAGAGCGGCCAGAAATTCCGCATCCGCGAGCGCGGGGCGCGGGCTCTGCGCGGCGGCGGCTCGGGCGACCAGTTCGTCGAGGTAAGGATAGTCCTGCCGAAGGTGATTGACGAGGGGACGAAGGACCTATATCGTAAGCTCAAGGAGAGCGAGCGCTGGAATCCCCGTAAAGAGCTTTACAGCAATATTTAGATTGGCCTGACCATGACCGCTAGGAAAAGAGTCTATTACTCCATCGGCCAGGTTGCCGAGGCTTTCAGCATCCACCAGCAGACGCTGCGTCAATACGAACGCCTCGGGCTCCTGAAGCCCACGCGCACCCAGGGCAACACGCGGCTCTACTGCGATAGGGACCTGGGGCGCCTGGAGGTGATCCTCAACCTCACTCGCGAGCTGGGCGTCAACCTGGCTGGGGTGGAAATCATCCTCAACATGCGCGACAAGATGGAGGAGATGCAACGGCAGACCAACGAGTTGGTGCGCGCTCTGCAGCAGGCCGCGGAGCGCTACGGGATAGAGATCGAGGGCAGGAATGTCCAGAGCCTCGTTCGCGTCAACCGTTTCGCGTATCCGATAAAGCGCTGACGCCAGCATGGTTGATAAAAAGTTACCAAAGCTGACGGATGACTCGCTGAAGATCTATCTCAGCGAGATTTCCAAGATCCCCCAGATCAGCCCTGAAAAGGAAAAGGCGCTCGGCCGCCGGATCCACCAGGGCGATGAGCGAGCTTTGCGTGCGCTGGTCAAGGCCAATCTCCGCTTCGCCGTCGCGTTCGCCAAGAAGTACCGCAGCGGGCCTCTGAGTCTCATCGACCTGATCGAGGAGGCCAACCTCGGGCTGATCGAGGCCGCCAAACGCTTCGATCCCGAAAAGGGCGTGAAGTTCATCACCTACGCCGCCTGGTGGATTCGCCAGGCGATCATCCACGCGCTCGGCGAGCAGGGGCGCACCATCCGCCTGCCTCAGCGCCAGGCGAATCTGCTCTACCAGCTCGGTCGCAACTACAATATCCTCAAGGGGGTACTCAACCGCAATCCCACCTCGGAAGAGATCGCCGGCCGCATGGAGATCCCGGTGGAACAGGCCGAAGAACTGATGCGCTTCTTCCACGACGACGTCAGCCTAGACACCGCCATCGGCTCCGACTCCGACCTCGAGCTGAAGGATGTCATCGAGCAGCAGAGTGTGCCCCCGGCAGACCTCGAGCTAATCCGCAGGAGCTTCGAGGAGCAGATGCACGACGTCGTTGACCAGCTCGATCCCAAGGAGAGAATCGTTATCCAGGAGCGCTTCGGCATGCTCGACAACGAGCCGAAGACTCTCAGGCGCATCGGCGAGATGCTGGGCGTGACGCGCGAGCGCGTGCGGCAGATCGAGCAAAAAGCGATCAACAAACTGCGCCGCAACGTGAAGGTCCGCAGGCTGAGGACCTACCTCAATTAAGCAGCCGGCCCGGCAAGAATCAGAGGGATTGGGGATGGCAAGGGAAAGCAAGAAAAGCGGAGCGACACTCAGAGACGAGGGCGCCTGTGCGCTCTGCGGCGGCGGCGGCTGGATAGTCGAGGAGCGGGGGGGCCGCGAGGTGGCCCGGCGATGCAGCTGCTTTTACGAGGGGAGAGGCGGAAGGCTGATCCATTCGGCCAAGATCCCAGCGCGATACATTGAGAAAAGTCTCGACAATTTCGAAAGCCACAGCCCAACCCTGAAGGCTGCGAAGAGGATTGCCGCCGAGTTTGTAGAATCATTCCCCGGTGGCGATAAGGGACTGCTGTTCGTCGGTCCGCCGGGAACCGGCAAAACTCACCTGGCGGTTGCTGTGCTGACGGCCTCCGTAATAAAAAGCGGGATTAGTGGATTGTTCTGCGACTACCGCGAGCTGATCCGCTCGATTCAGGATTCATATAATCCGAACACGGAAGCAACCGAGATGTCGATCATCGGGCCGATCCTCGAGACCCAACTGCTGTTGATGGACGAGCTTGGTGCGCTGCGTCCGACACAATGGATCCATGACACAATCACCTACATCATTAACAATCGTTACAGCAACGAAAAGCTTACGATCTTTACTTCAAACCACCCCGTGGAGCACCGCGGCGCCGAGCAGGCGCAGGTGGAGCAGATCGATTCCCTGGTCGAGCAACTCGCCGACCTGAAGGAAACGCTCTCGCCGAAGGAATACATGAAGCGCAAAAGGGCTCTGCTCGATTCCAATCTCATCAGTGCCGAACGTGCAACTCCGCTCAACGTTCGCATCGGCGAGCGGTTGATGAGCCGTCTTTACGAGATGTGCCGCTTCGTACCGCTTGACGGCGTGCCCGACTACCGCAAGCGGCATTTACGCTGAACCCCAACTTTTCTTTAAGTACAGAAAAAGGCGCGCCGTAACAGCGCGCCTTCACATTGCAATGCGAACTTTCTAAGTCCTTAGATCACTACCCAGCTGAATCCATTAATTCTGAGTGTGCTGGCCAAAGATCTTCGGCACAACGTAGCGACCCCACTTCTTGGTCACGCGGCTGTGGCAGGCAGTCACGGCGCCAATCTTGCCGTTGCAGGAGAAAGGCAGGTTTTCCACAACCTTCATGTTATGGTAACGCTCAACCAATCCTCCGCTGGTAGTCTGATAGCCGGCCATGTGGCAATCGATGCAGCGGATCGCGTCGGACTCGTAAAGAGCCGTTTTCACCTTGCTGGAGAATCCGTGGAATTTACCTTTACCATGGCAGTAAAGGCACTGATTGTTAGCGGCCTTGACGTCCTCGGCGTGGCGCGGAATGTAGCTTTCTTTCTCCTCCAGGTCGGAACCGGGGATAAGGTTGGTGTAGCGAGTGCCGTACTGTGCGGCGATCGAATGGGTTGTGTGGCAACCCGCGCAGCTCATTCCATGCCATTTGCCCGCTTTAACCGGCTTGGCCTTATTGTTGTCGAACGAAGCTGTCTCGAGCGTCGGCTGATGACACCAGGCACAGTAAGTGTTGTTGTTGGTCGGAGCTGTGACAGATACAGCATGCTTGCTGTCGAGCCAGCCCTTGCCCGTGGTTGCTTCAGTTGCCGGCGCGTGCGCTCCACCAGTCGGCTCGGGAATCCCGATTACACGGTACAGGTGATAGCCGTCCGCCTGATGGGCGCAGTTAAGGCAACTCTCCGGGCTCTCAGCTTCCGGCAACAGGTAGTCGTAATTCTCCGGCGTGTACGGACCGATGATGGTCTCCCCCTCCTCGGCCAGCGTGACAGTGAGCATCACCATGGTCGCGAGGGCGAAGAACCCCAAGCTGAAGATTAGTTTTTTCATGACGCCTCCACATGTGAAAACATTGATCGTTCTAATTTACTGGAACGGTTCGACCCCTTCGAAGATCACCTCCTGCGCCTCAGCGGGCAGCCCATATGATCGACTCATAGTGTCTGATTCCTTTGCACCACGGCATAAAGAATCATCCGGGTCGTCACTCAGTTCCTGCCATAGGTAATAGTATCGCCATTCTAAAAGCAATTCAAGCTTCTAATGCGGGAAATTGCACTTTAATTTTTTATGTATCGCCACCTTATCCTCAATATTCCGTTCCGGCGCGGAATGGCGGCCAATCAGACCTGAAGAGTCCGCAACTTTATCTTTGTTGAACAAAGCCGCGCGGGCAGTTACAATTCGACTTCAATCGGGAAGTGTTAATACACAATCAGGGGGCTATATATGGCTGTTACCAGTGATCAGGAAGGGTTGGGAAAGACCTACGAGTACAAGCCGTACGTGCCCGAGGAGACCGACTTGAAGGAGTTGACCTTCAAGGCGCTCTTCATCGGCGTGATCATGGCGATTATTCTCGGTTCCGCCAACGCCTACCTAGGATTGAAGGCCGGCATCACGGTGGCCGCGACGTTCCCCGCAGCAGTTGTCGGCATGGCGGCGCTGCGCCTGTTCGGGGGCACGATCCTCGAAGAGAATGTCTCTCGAACCACCGGTGCGGTCGGCGAAGCGCTCGCTGCAGGAGCGATCTTTACCATCCCCGCTTTCGTCATCGCAGGAGTTTGGGAACAGATCAGATACGTCGAAGCAACGATCCTGATGCTTGTGGGCGGTGTGCTGGGAGCGATGTTTGTCATCCTGCTGCGCCGCATCCTTGTGGAGGAGTCGGGCCTGCCGTTCCCAGAGTCGGTGGCGGCAGCCGAGATTCACAAAGCGGGCCAGGGAGGTGGCACCGGCGCCGGATACGTGTTCGGCGCGATGGGCCTCTCGGCGCTGATCGAGCTCTTCAAGAACAGCAAGGGCCTCCTGGCATTTGCCAACTACCAAGCGTTCGCCACCCTGGCGAGTGAGAAGGGCAGGTTGGCGCTCTATCCCGATCCGCAAACCGGGCGCGGCGCGGCGGAAGTGACGATCGGCGGCGGCTGGCTGTTCGAATCTCCCGCGGCAAGCCCGGCGCTCTGGGGTGTCGGCTATATCATCGGCCCGCGCCTGGCGTCGATCGCCTTCAGCGGCGGCCTGCTCGGCTGGGCTCTGTTCGTCCCGCTGGTGATGATGTTCGCGCCTGACCTGCTTTCGGCCATCGGCAAGCCCGAAGTGCTCGCCGGAGCGATGAGCTCGACTGACGGAAACCAGATCCTCTATCTCGCAACGGGCATCTGGACTTTCGTCGTCAGACCTTTCGCAGTCGGCGCGATGCTTGTCGGCGCGGCATATACGCTCTGGAACATGCGCAAACAGCTGATCACCGGCATCGGCCGCGCGGTCACCGACCTGTTCAAATCCGGCGGCCAGAAAGAGAAGCTGACCCGCACCCAGACCGACCTGCCTTTCGGAGTGATCTTCGGCGTCATCGGCATCCTGGTCATCCTGATGGCGGTCATCTACTACTTCTTCAGCCAGGACATCATCGCCGCAATCACAGCCGCAATCGTGATGACGGTCGCAGGATTCTTCTTCGCTGCGGTTGCGGGCTACCTCGTCGGCCTGATCGGCAGTTCGAACAACCCGATCTCCGGCTTGACGTTAAGTACGCTGATCCTGGCGGCGGTGCTGCTGGTCGCCCTCGGCGTGCCTGAGCGCCTGGCGCAGGCTTATCCCGAGATGGGCACGTTCTTCGCCATCGCGGCTGTGCTGGGGGTCGCGTCGGTCATCTGCTGCGCATGCGGTGTGGCTGGCGATATGCTGCAGGACCTCAAGGTGGGTCACATCCTCGGCGGCACCCCTTGGCGCATGGAGATCGGCAAATTGACCGGCGTCTTCTTCGCGGCTCTGGTGATGGCTGTTCCGCTCATCTTGCTCCATGAGGCCTACGCCGACACCGGAGGCATCGGCGGCACCGACCTGCCTGCACCGCAGGCGGGGCTGATGGCCATGCTCAGCAAGGGTATCATCGGCGGCGATATGAACTGGCCGCTGGTGATTCTCGGCATGGTCTTCTCCATCGGCCTGGTCCTGATCAAGAGCCCGAGCCCGATGCTGATCGCTATCGGCATGTATCTGCCGTTGCATACCACCTTCGCGATCTTCGTCGGCGGCCTGATCCGCTTCGTGCTCGACAGGACCGTCAACAGACGTAAGGTAGAAGGCGACCACAAGACGAGGCTTGAAAATGTCGGCATTCTGCTGGCAAGTGGCTTGATCGCCGGTGAGGCGTTAATGGCCATCGCGCTTGCGGGCTTCAACTTCGTCGAGGGCTTCAGCCTGCCGAAACTAGTGGCTGATCCGCAGGCATGGCCGGGAATCATCCCGCTGGCGTTAATCGCCATCATCCTGATCTGGCTGCCTCTGAGGAGCGTCAACCGTGACTCTGGGTCGACGAAAGAAGAAACCGGCGCGTAACATCGCCTTTTGCGTCCCACGAGCTTGCGTGGGACACGAGGCGGATGACGAACCGGAAACCGTAAGGCTGCTGGTGCCCCGCTTCCGTGCCTCGTGGATGCAGTGGCTGCAGAAGCGCCTGCGCAAGCCTCACATCAAGGTCAAGCTCGACGAGATCGGCTCCGCCGTCTGGCAGCTGATCGACGGGAGGCGCACGGTGGTTGAGATCGGCGAAGAGCTCGAGCAGCGGTTCGGCGAGAAGATCCAGCCGACCAACGAACGGTTGGGATTCTATTTCAGCACGCTGCGCCGCAACAATTTCGTCGAACTCGAGGAGACCGGCGTCCCGCCGGAGCCGATCAAGGCCGGGTAAGAAGCCAGCAAAGGAAACAAGACGGCCGCGGCTGATTAATCAGTCGCGGCCGTTTTCTCATCATCATAATTCCTCTGCGAAGCAAAAAGGTCAGCTGTCCTTATTACTCGTCTTCAAGTCCCTCGATTTCCCTGCGCAGTTCTTCCTTCTCGCGCTTGCGGTCGTAGCCCTTTTCACCTTTGGGGGTGCTGTGGGGATGTTGCACGGGGTTGCGGTCCCACGTCTGCCGCGGTTTGCTGGGTTTCTTCGGCTGTTTCTTTCCGGACATTTTTCGATAATCCCACGCCGAGATACATTCAGGTAAGTGCAATACGCACCCGCTTAATTCACCGATCAAACGGTTCCGAACTGGCGCCAGGCCAGTCCGGCTGCCCCGAGGAGGCCGGCGTCGTTGCCGAGGACGCTCGGCCGCACGTCGCATGCCTCCAGCGCACCCTGAATGGCGCGGTCCTCCACTCCCTTCATTATCAACGGCATTATCAGCTCAGCCGCCGCGATCAGCCCACCGCCGAGCACTATCTGGTCGGGATTGAGAGCGTTGACGAGATTCCCGACCACCTGCCCGAGCAGGTAGCTCGATTCGGTCACGATCTCCAGGGCCGTCTCGTCACCCGCCTCCGCCGCGTCGGTCACATTCTTGCCGAAGATGCGCGCGTCGCCGATTTCGGCCAGGACCGTCGGCTTGCCCTCCCCAATCGCCTCGCGTGCCTTACGGGCGAACGCCGTGTCGCTGAACTCCGCTTCTATGCAGCCGCGCTTGCCGCAGTTGCACAGCGGACCGCGGGGTGTAATCACCGTGTGTCCGATCTCGCCGCCGTAGCCGATGACGCCACGCCAGACGTCTCCCCGCCAGACGATGCCTCCGCCGATGCCGGAGCCGAGTGTGAGCAGGATCAGCAGCTCGGCACCGCTCCCCCCGCCGGCCCAGTACTCTCCCCAGGCGGCTGCGTTGGCGTCGTTGTCGATTACAACCGGCAGGGGTAGTAACCTGTTCAGGTCGTCGAATATCGGCGCGCCGTTGATCACCTGCAAATTGGGGCTCTGCTCGATCGTGCCCCGCACTCGGTGGATGAAGCCGGGCATGCCGACACCCATTCCTAAAATCTCAGCGCCGTTCGCACGCTTTATCATCTCTTCAGCAAGCCCACTTAAGGCGCCGTAGAATAAATCGCGAGTCTGCTTGCACACAGGGCGGCGCTCACGTTCGACGATTACTCCCTCTCTCGTCACCAGTCCGGCTTTGAAAAAAGAGCCGCCGACGTCCACGCCAAGCGCCAGTTTTGTCTCTTCTCTAATCATCCGAATCCCTGCCCCAAATCAATTCTATATCCAGTCGTTCGGTATCCGCACGAACGCTTAAGCTCAGATTGCCCCGTCCGGCATTTGGAACGGAACCCGAGCACCACATGCATTATAGAGCGATTCTCGACTTCGGTTCGCTTCATTGTCAAGGCGGCAAGTGGAACTCAGCCGCTGCGTGGATGGCGTCTGGCGCCGGGTGCCTCGGCGAGCCTGAGGTTGGGTACCGGGTTGAGGTCGAGCGGGGAGGGAGCGTCAAGGCGCAGGCGGTGCCAGGCGAGGGCGGCGATCATGCCTGCGTTGTCGGAGGTGTAGACCAAATCGGGGAAGAAGACAGGCACGCCGCGTCGCTCGGCCAGGGCCTCCATCGCCGCGCGCAGTCCGGAGTTGTTGGAGACACCTCCGCTGATGCCGACCGCGTGCACACCACCCTCGTCGATCGACGATTCTATCCGGCGGACTATCTCCGAGATCACCGCCGCCTGGAACGATGCCACGAGATCGAGCAGAGGCCTGTCCTCTTCCAGGGGTAGCTTTCTCTCGAGCAGCTCGGGCCGCTTACGCGTCAGGTGGAGCACGGCGGTCTTGAGGCCGCTGAAACTGAAGTCGAGCGAGCCGTCGCTCATCTTCACGGGCGAGAAAGGCACCGCATTCGGATCGCCGAGCTTCGCCATGTGGTCCATCACCGGCCCGCCCGGATAGCCGATATTCAGCAGCTTGGCCACCTTGTCGTAGGCCTCGCCGGCGGCGTCGTCGCGCGTGCGGGCGATCAGCTCGTACTCGAACCGCTTCTCCTGGCGGAAAAGGCTGGTGTGGCCGCCGGAGACGACGAGCGAGAGCGCCGGATAGGGGATCTCGCCGTGGGTGAGAGTGACCGAATGAATGTGAGCCTCGATGTGGTCGATGCCGACGAAAGGGACTCCCCGGGCCAGCGCGATCGCCTTGGCCGCCGAGACTCCGACCAGCAGCGCACCGATCAGGCCGGGGCCGTAGGTGGCTCCAACGGCATCAATATCGCCGATCTCGATACCAGCCCGCCTCAGCGCCAGCTCAATGATCAGGTCGATCTGCTCCGCGTGGTGGCGGCTGGCCAACTCCGGGACGACGCCGCCCCACTCGCGATGCACATCGATTTGCGAATGCACGACGTTGCTGAGCACGTCGGAGCCACCGCGCACTACGGCCGCGGCTGTCTCGTCGCAGCTGGTTTCGATTCCGAGTATCAGGTCGGCAGTCATAATCTCCTCGAGCGGGAGTTTACATTCGCTGAGCCAACCTTTCCAGCACCAAGGCTTATGGCCTTGACAAACATACTATATAGTATTATCTTACATGGTATCAACGTGAAGTCAACAGCACCGACAATTTTCGGGAGGCTTAGGGCTTCATGTGAATTTACTCAAAACAAACAATAGGGCACGAAAGGAGCGAACATGAGAATTTTATCGCTGGCCCTGACGGGTGTGGTTTTTCTGGCCTGCACAACGGCTTATGCGGCGGACCCCGCCGAGGATGTCGCCGGCCAAATACTAGCCCTCGAGCGCGCAGCCTTGGAACGCTGGAGCAACGGGGACCCGGAAGGATATCTCGAGACCATGGCGGAGGAGTTCACTTACTTCGATCCCTCGCTCGAGAAGCGGATCGACGGACTGAAGGTGATCACGGAATTCCTTCGACCGCTGAAGGGGAAGATGTATATCGAGCGCTTCGTGATGGTCAACCCTACAGTGCAGGTTCACGGTGATGTTGCATTGCTTTCCTACAACCTGGTCGAGTTCGAAAAGCAACCTGACGGAACGGAGAAGGTCACTTCGCGCTGGAACTCGACAGAGGTCTACGCGAAGATCGATGCGGAGTGGAAACTCATTCATTCACACTGGTCGTTTACCAAGCCCGAGTTTAAATAGCCGAAATCCGGGGTAAACCGTCAGCCGTCGCGCTGCTTTAACAGGCTCTCCAGGTAGGGTGGTTCCGCGACGCCCTTATCGGTGATGATCGCGGTTACCAGACGCGCGGGCGTGACGTCGAATGCAGGGTAAGCGCTGGGTACTCCTTCCGGGGTGATCCTGATGCCGCCTATATAGGCGCTTTCATCGCCGGAGCGCTCTTCTATCGGAATCTTCGAACCGTCGGGGCAATTGAAATCGACGGTGCTCAACGGCGCGGCGACGTAGAATGGGATGCCGTGCTCCTTTGCCAACACGGCGACCGAAAATGTACCGATCTTGTTGGCGACGTCGCCGTTGGCAGCGATGCGGTCAGAGCCGACAACGACTGCCTCGATCTTGCCCTGCTGCATGTAGTAGCCGGCCATGTTGTCGCAGATGTGGGTGACGCCGATGCCGTCCTTCATAAGTTCCCAGGTGGTCAGGCGCGCGCCCTGGTTGAAGGGTCTGGTCTCGTCGCTGTAAACATGTATCCTCTTGCCCAGCTCGATTGCACCGCGAATCACCCCGAGGGCCGTGCCGTATCCGGCGGTGGCCAGCGCTCCGGCATTGCAGTGGGTGAGGACGATCCCTTCGTCAGGCATCAACGGCCCGCCGAAGCGACCGATTGCCTTGCAGGATGCAATGTCCTCATCATGCATCCTCACCGCCTCTTCGATGAGGATTCCCTTCAATTCGGAAATTGATCTTTGGTTGTTCGCTTCGAACAGCTTCCGCATGCGATCGATCGCCCAGAACAGATTGACGGCTGTCGGGCGGGCCTTGGCCATCCTCTCGCAGATTTTCTCGAACTCAGATGCCAAATCGGCACTCTCCGGAAGTTTCGCGACGCCGAGGGCTATCCCCATTCCCGCCGCCACGCCGATAGCCGGTGCGCCGCGAACCACGAGGTCTGTGATCGCTTGCGCAACGTCTTCGAACTTTTCGTAGCGGTTGTATTTCTCCTCGTGCGGCAGCAACCGCTGGTCGAGCATGACGACGGCGTCGCCGTCCCAGTATAGTGTGCGGAACATGGTCCATTCCTCCGATCAGGCATTGCACCGAAATAGTAGACAGGAGGATGCAGATGTTCAAGAGGGGTTGTCAGGATGATGCGTGCGGTGAAAGCAGTATGAATTAACCGATCGCCTCGACGCCCTCGGCAAGCGCTTTCATCAGCTTCTTCTCAATCTCCAGCGATGAGGTCTTGCGGACTTCGGCGAACTCCATAGCAATTAGGTTTATCGCCCTTTCGTACATCCGTTTCTCGCGGAAGCTGAGCGTCTTTTCCAAGCTGACGAAATAGAGGCTCTTGAGCACGACCGCCATGTCATTCATCTTGCCGGTGCGCATCAGGTCGGAGTTTACCTTGAAGCGTTCCTTCCAGTCGTCGTATCTGGCGAGGTCGGAGCCGTGCAAGTAGGCGTAGACATCTTTGATCTGCTTCTTGTCGACCAGCTCTCGCAGGCCGACTGCGACGGCGTTGTTGGAGGGGACCTTGACCGTGCTGTTTGATGCCAGAATGAGGACGTTAAAGAAGCTGATCTTTTCGCCGACGACCTCGAACTCGTTCATGGCTTGGATCAAACCGATACCATGATTGGGATAAACTACCTTGTCGCCGACCTGGAACATAACACCTCCCTGCGCCCCCCATGTTATTGGAGGCCGTCGTCACCTGTCAATTGGAGTAACGTAATTGTTCAGCCGGCGAAGCTTTTTACCACTTGGGTGACGCTCTCCCGGATCTGCTTCAGCCTCGCCTCGCTATGAGCCTCGAAGCGCAGGATGATGAAGGGGGTGGTGTTGGATGCGCGGGCGAGCGCCCAGCCATCGCCGAAGTTGACACGGGCGCCGTCGATGTCGATTACCTCATGCGTCTTGCGGAAGTACTCGGTGATCTGCGCCACCGCCGCGAACTTCTTTTCCTCCGGACAGGGGTACTTTATCTCCGGAGTATTGTAGACCTGTGGCAGATCGGAGAGCATTTCGAGGAACGAGACGTCACCGGTGGAGGCGATCTCCATCAGCCGCGCGCCGGCGTAAGTGGCGTCGTCGAAGCCGAAAAAGCGATCGCTGAAGAAGATATGGCCGCTCATCTCGCCTGCTATCGGTGCGCCTGTCTCCTTCATCCTGGTCTTGATGAAGCTGTGGCCGGTGCGCCACATCACGGGCTCCCCGCCATGCTTGCGGATGTCGTCGACGAGATTTTGGCTGCACTTGACGTCGAATATTATTTTGGAGCCGGGCAAGCGCGATAGCACCTCACGGGAGAGCAAGACCATCAGCTGGTCGCCGAAGAGCAGTGTGCCGTCGCGGTCGACGATGCCGAGGCGGTCGCCATCGCCGTCGAAGCCGATGCCGAGGTCGTATCCGCCCTTTCTGATTTCGGTGATCAGGTCGACCATGTACTCCGGCACGGTGGGGTCGGGATGGTGATTGGGGAAGTTGCCGTCGGGCTCGGTATAAAATTCGGTGACCTCGCAACCGAGTTCCCTGTAAAGACGCGGGGCAACCAGGCCGGCGACTCCGTTGCCCGCATCGACGGCCACTTTGAGCGGGCGTTGCAGTTTGATGATTTCTTTTATCTTTTCGATGTAAGTCTCGAGCACGTCAGCCTGGCGCACGAATCCCTCGCCGTTTTCGAAGCGGCCCGCGACGATGATGTCGCGGATGCCGGTGATTTCCTCGTCGAACAGGGCCATCAGACCGCGGCAGAGCTTGAAGCCGTTGTATTCAGGGGGATTGTGGCTGCCGGTGATCATCACTCCGCCGTCGGTCTCTAAATAGTGGATCGCGAAGTAGAGCAAGGGGGTTGGAACCATGCCGACATCGACGACGTTGCAGCCGGTGGAGGTGAGGCCGCGGATCAGCGCGTCGCGGTAGTCCTCGGACGAGAGGCGCGCGTCGCGCCCGACCGCGATGGTTGTACGGCCTTCGCGCCGCATCAGACTGCCGAAGGCACGACCGATGTTGGTCACCACTTCTTCGTTGAGATCCTCGTCAACTATGCCGCGGATATCGTATTTACGGAAAATCGTGTCCTTCATTGATCCTGATTCCTCCAAGGCTTATTAACAGCCAATCTGCTACCGGATGCTATCACAAGGAGGTACCTGGCTGAAGCGCGAAGATGCCCGGCCAAATCTCATCTGTTACAATGCGGTTTTGTTCACTCGGGCGATACCATGGGTAAGCTGAGGATCGCGGAAATATTTAAAAGCATCCAGGGTGAGGGCACCCGCGCAGGCCTGCCATGCGCCTTTGTCAGGCTTGCCGGCTGCAACCTGCGCTGCAGTTACTGTGATACCGATTACGCACAGGACGCCCAATCCGGCAGCGAAATGGGCGTAGACGAAGTGGCTGCGCAGGTGCGTGATTTCGGCTTGCCGCTTGTCCAGATAACCGGCGGCGAGCCTTTGCTGCAACCGGCGTGCGCCGAGCTGATTGACATTCTGCTGGAGGATGGGGCAACCGTCCTGCTGGAGACCAACGGCTCGCAGGACATTTCGGTAGTCGATCCCAGGGTGATCAAAATCATCGATCTTAAATGCCCTGCAAGCGGCGAAAGCGGCACAATCCGCCGGGAAAACATCGAGCAACTGCACCTAAATGATGAGGTCAAATTCGTCGTCTCCAACCGCGGCGATTACGAATGGGCACGCGAAGTAATCCTGCGAGAAAGACTTGCAGAGAAGTGTACCATCCTGCTTAGTCCCGCCAGCGGCGAACTCGAGCCTCGCAAGCTTGCAGAGTGGATGCTGCGCGACCGCCTTGTGGCCAGGCTGCAGCTACAATTGCACAAGATCATCTGGGGGGACGAGCGCAGCCGATGAGCGAAATGAAGCGCAAGGCGGTTGTTCTGCTCAGCGGCGGCCTCGATTCGGCAACCACAATGGCCGTGGCGAATTCGCGCGGTTTCAGCTGCTTCGCGCTTACGATCGATTACGGCCAACGCCACGGACTGGAGATCGAGGCCGCGCGGCGCTTGGCCAAGTCCTTAGAAGCGGAGCGCCATTTAGTCCTCAGCTACGATTTACGGCCGATCGGCGGCTCGGCGCTGACCGACGATATTGAGGTTCCCAAAGGCGGACTTTCCGAAGCCATCCCGGTGACTTACGTGCCCGCGCGCAACACGCTGCTACTGAGCCTCGCGCTCGCCTGGGCCGAGGTGTTGGGGGCCTATGACATCTTCATCGGCGCAAACGCCGTCGATTACAGCGGCAATCCCGACTGCAGGCCCAAATTCATTGATGCCTTCACCCGCTTAGCCAACGTCGCCACCGCCGCGGCCGTCGAAGGGCGGGGGAGGTTTACCATCCACGCGCCCTTGATCAAGATGAAGAAATCTGAAATCATTCTTACAGGCTTGGGGCTCGGACTCGATTATAGTCTGACAGCCAGTTGTTACGATCCGGCAACAGACGGGCGGGCGTGCGGCAGATGCGATAGTTGCCGTCTAAGACTCAAAGGTTTCGAGGAAGCCGGAGTGAAAGATCCAATCTCCTATTCACGTTGACGGAGGGCGGAACGGATGTGGAAACCGATCAGGAAAGATAACGTCAAGGTCACCTTCTTCTTGCTCGCGTTCGGTGGGCTGCTTGCGTTCTTCGTGATTATGTTGAGGCTGAGCGCCTTCTTCGATGTTCCGCAGGTGCAGCCCCTTTACAGCAAGAAGGCAAACATCGATGTGATCTCGTACATCACGCTGAAGCGCAGCGCGGCGCAGGTGAGACTCGATCCACCCTACCTGCCTGATTTCTCCGACGAATTCGACGACAAGCCGCAAGTGATCGTCAACTGGACGATCGAGACGCGCACCGGCGAGAGCTACACAGGCCAATCGATCGGCGTTCTGGCGCCGCCTTACAACACCTTCATTTTCTCGATCCAGGACGACCTGGAAGCCGAGCTGAGCAAGACTCACACGGAGCAGATCTTCATCAACGAGTATCGATACAGAATCCTGCTGGAGGTGACGAAGCTCCACGTAGAGCTGGTGCATCCCGAGACAGGAAATATCGAGGCAAGCTATACCCAGACCTACGATCCCGAGCTTCGGAATCCCGAAACGATGACCATTTATTAAGGTTTCCGAGGTTTCGGTCGCCCATCAATACGTCATTAACCAGTGCATCGCTGGTCTGCGCGGGGGCTTCCAAAGATTTTCGCCGCCGAACTCAGCTTTCAGTGTCCAGGAAGCGAGGGGATTTACCAGAGGGGCGATATCCGCGGGCGGCCCTGCGGGACGCGGCGGCTTGTTGGAGCGCGGCCATTGACTCATCGCGGCTTTTTTTAATTGCCTCCAGGTTTGCGGTCTCGATCTTTGCTATCTTCTCCAGCAGCGAAACCGCTTCCAGTCTCAGCTTCTCCGATTTCTCGTCCGCAAGCTCCACCGAACCTTCTGCGGCCCGGCTTGCCTGCAGCATGGGCAGGAGTCGCGCATAATTCGTCTGAACCGAGCTCATGAGTTCCTGCTTACGCGTAGTGTTGGCAGAAACAGCTTGGAAATCACCTGAGGGGATCAAGCGGGCAAGATCGCGCTCCAGCTCGAGCGCCTTGCGATAATCAGCTATCAGGTTTTCGAAGAGTTTGCGCAGTTGTTCGGAGGGCATGTCGGGATCAGCCGACCAGTTCGATCGCCTGCCGGGAATCCCTCGAACCGTCCGGATTCGCTACCGCAGGAGTGGCAGTGGCGGGAATTTCGGGCTTTGCGGATTTCAGAGCCTCGGAGGCCTCCGCTCCCTCATCCGCTATTCGCCTCCAGGCTCTCATCAGTGTACGCAGGTGCTTCAGTACTTCGTTGATCGCCTGGGCATCGGCATTGATATTAGCTTCGAGCAGGCAGTTGATGATGTAGGTATAGACCCGGTCGAGGCTCTCCGCCACCTCACCGCCCTCGGACATATTGAGTGATCCCTGGAGTTCGGAAATAATAGCGATAACTTTATTGATCAGGATACCCTTCTCGCCCACCTGGTTTTCCGCGACCCTTAGTTTGGCCTGCTCGAGGAAATTAATCGCTCCCTCGTAGAGCATCACGACAAGCTTGACAGAATCTGTCGTCTCCACCTGAACTTTCTGATAACTGCTGACCGTGTGATTCATCTCTTTCCTCTCGCCCGTTTTCTTACTATCTCGTGCGGCGTCACAACAGGCTGCCGCCGCCGATATTGTTAAGTTGCTGCGAAAAGGAAGACGACTGGCTTTGCAGCGATGCTATCGCCTGCTCGGCCGCAATGAACTGTTGGGTAAGTTCGCGCTGTCGCTCCTCAAGGCGCTCCTCGAAAGCGGCAATATGGTCGGCGAAACTGGCGAGGTCGCCCTTGAGCCGACTCTCGACCTTAGGCAACAGGCCGCTGATCGGCATGAGGAAGTCGTCCAGCCTGCGCTCGAACTGCTCAGCGACACCCACGCTGAAGTAGACGGAGCCGAGGGCGCCGGTTACTCCGCTTGCGATCCTAATTCTGAGGCCCTCTGCCGGGGTGCCCTCGGGGCCGACGAGGCACTGGCCCTCGCCGATGCCGGTATAGACCTGACCATCGAGGGTGAATGTTCCCTCTGCATTGCCCGTGCCATCGTAGCCCGTGATGTTGATTTCGTAGTTACCCGCTTGCGTAGCGTTCCTCGAGCTGACATAGGTAACGCGTTTGTCTGAAGGCACTCCGCGCGCCAGGAAAAGATCGAGGAACAGCTGCTTGTCGTCGTTGGCGATCGCCTCGTTGAACTTCGATTCGTCCAGTGAAAGCGCACCGCTGTACTTATCGATCTCGATCCCGATGGTAGCCAAAGAATAGCGGTTGCCGTCAGCGTCCTCGATACCTCCTACAACCAGCGATTGCAGGGAACCCTGGATCTGGCGAAGAGTGAAGTCGCCTGATAGCGGACCGGCGCTCTCTGTCTCTTCGTTATAATCGAACTGCGACTGGATCAGCGAGTTGATGTCGTTGTAGGCGGAAATGAATTCGTTGACTTCGCTTTTAATGGTGTCGGTGTCGCGCGCGACCGTCACTGTTACCGGTGAGCCGGTTGTACCCTTGAGCTCCAAGGTGACGCCTTCGAGGACATCGCTGACGGTGTTGCTGCCGCGGCTGATCTCCACATCGTTGACCTTGAACAAGGCGTCGAGGCCGTCCACCGACTCCGCGGGCACGAAGCTGAGCGCCACGTCGCCGCCGGTTGTGGAGACTACGATGTCTGTGCTGATGTTGGAGATGTCACTGTCGGCGCCGGTTTCCACCGAGCGGATAACCAGCTTGTAAGGGTCGTTGTCATCGCCGGTGTCGATTATCGCCGCAGAGGCCAGGCCGGTTGCCTGGGTATTGATGGCGTCGCGCAGGCCTTCGAGCGTCGTCTCACCCGCACTAAGACTTATCGATACCGTCTCGGTGCCGACATCGAAGCTGAAGCTGGAACCGGAGACGAAATCGGCGGTCTTGTCGGTGACTCCGATCGAAGCCTCGCTGGCGGCACGCGCCAGGTTGGTTATCGAGTCGATTGTGAAGCTGCCCGCGGCGGCCGCCGAGCTTGCGCTGACGGTGAGAACATCAGTGTTAGAGGATGTCGCCGTCTTCGCGCCAAGCGTGGAGGCGCGGTTGAGCGATTGAATTGCTGAGTCAAGACTGGAAAGGCGGCTCTGCAGATTCTTGAAAATCGCAAGGCGGCGCTGTGTCTGGAGTTGCTCCTGCTGGATGACGCGCAGCGGTTGCCGCTCGATCTCCATCAGCCGCTCGACGATGGTGGCGGTGTCGATTCCCGAAAAAATTCCTGAGAAAGTTACCGGTCCGGACATTGGAAGAGCCTCTCGCTAACGGCGATAACTGTTGAATATTTTAACATTATCCATCGCTTATTTCCACCTGCGATTTTCTACAATAGACAAAAGAATCGCCGGAAATGCCTTACCCCATCAATATAAGATATCGGCAAATTCCGGCGAAACTTAAGCGGTTTCGTTGAAAAGCAGGCCGACCATTTGATCAAGGCTCTTCGAAAGCTGCAATAGTGCCTCAGGCGGAACTTGGCGAATCACTTCCTCGGTTTCCTTATCGAACACGCTGACAACGATCCTGTTGATGTCCTCGTCGACTCTGAACTGTAGCGAGATATTGAACAGGCGAGCGTTTTCGTTGAGAACCTTGGTTATGTCTTCCACTTGTTGAGTAGCGAGCTGAGTTTGATCCTGCTTCTCTACGCCTGCACGCTCTGCAGTCGGAACCGCCGGGTCTTCAGCTCGCGCACTGGTCTGGTCGCTGTCCTTGACGACGAATCGCTCGTCGCCATTTCCCAGCAGCGTTACCAGTGGGTTGATCCCGTCGGTTGACATTATCTCACCTCTCAATCCGGCCCCTCAATGGGCCGAAGAGGGTCCGGGCGTGGGCGAGCCCGAAAACCCACCCACACCCATGAGAACTAATTACCGCAGCAGCGTCAGGACGTTCTGAGCCGCGACGTTGGCCTGAGCCAGAGCCGCGATACCGGTCTGCGTGAGGATCTGGTACTGTGTCAGGTTGACGATCTCGCTCGCGATGTTGGCGTCGCGGATCTGGCTTTCCGCGCTCTGCAGGTTGGTAGACAGCGAGCGGATAATCGTGGTGGTCGTGTTGAGGCGGTTCATACCGGAGCCGAGCACGCCGCGAGCGCGGGCGGTGTTGGTGACGGCTGTCTGTAGCGTGCTGAGCGTGGTGACGGCGCCGGCGGCGGTGGTCAGCGATGCATTCAGCATGCCGAACTCGACGCTTATGCGCGTGGTCGAAGTGCCGGCGGTGAAGGCGCCTGTCGCACTGCCGCTGACGTTGATGGACACCGTGTTGATCTCGATCTTGGAAGCTGCTGTGTCGTCGAGGCCGACCTGAATCGAGACAGTCGGTGTGCCGGTCGAGCCGGAAGTGGCGCCACCCAGCAGGTTCAACTCGTTGAACTCCACGCTCTGGGCGATTCGCCCGATCTCGGTCAGGATGTCCTGGAACTCGTCGTCCAAGGCCAGCTTCGAGTCGGAGCCGTCCTGACCGGATGTGCCGGATGCGGCCTGCTCGGCCAAAGTCACGGCACGGGTCAGGAGCAAGCTGATCTCGTTGAGCGCGCTGTCGGCGGTCTGCAGGATGCTGACACCGTCGTTGGCGTTACGAGCGGCTTGGTTGAGCGCACGCACGTCGGCGCGCAGGCCGTCGGCAATTGCCAGGCCGGCAGCGTCGTCGCCACTGGAGTTGATGCGAAGACCAGAGCTCAGGCGGGTTAGAGTGTTGCGCAGATTCAGGTCGGTTCCGGCCAGTCGGTTCTGCGCGGTTATTGCAGAAATATTGTTGATAATTGAAAAGGCACCCATCTTCTTCCTCCTTGAAACGGGTTGGCACTGCACCCTTGCTGTGCCAAGTCTGCGGGGATTTGATAACAGCGGGGGAAGGTTCGCCCGCCCATTCGGGCTTTCCCTACCTCCTCTCGTAAGCCCCACAGGGTTTACAATCATTCTTCCAGTCTCTCTTATCGGCAGAAGGGGAAAAGAACTTTAGAAAAAATTTGTATAAATTACGAGCGTATCCTCTCTGAGTCCTGCTGTTGGGCTTGGGCTTCGTCAGGGAGCATGTTTTTCGCTATCCCGATGGCCCTCCCGGCCCGCGGGTCTGCGTTAAGCCCATGAAGATTGATATTGTTATAAAGAGGTATATACGTGCTGCGTTCTGCACCGTACATAAATCCCCTCGCCTGACCAAAAGGTCAGGCGAGGAGCGGATTTCTTAATCTTTGTCGTGGTGTCGGCGGAGCCGAGACGAAGTCGATTACTTGTTTCCGAAGAAGTCTACGGCTCGCTTCAGGTGGTCCGGACCGCCACGCTCTTTGCTGATGAGCTCGCGGAAGCTTTCGCCCGCGATATCGCGCGCGCGGTTACTGATCTCGAGGAGATCGCTGTGGCTGCCCTTGGCAATCTTGGCGAACTCTTCGCGTGAGACTACCTTGTATTCAGTCGGCAGGCCGTAAGTTTCGAGTAAATAATTCCGGGTTTCCTTGAAAACCTTGTCCAGCCCGGGCGACTTCTTGCCATTGGAAACCACGTTGAGGAGCATGGCACCCTTGCCCTTGCTACCCCAGGCGCGCGGCCAGCTCTCAAGATAGTAGATGCCGAGGGATCCGTTGACGCTCTTGGTCAGGCGCTTGCGGATCTGCTCAATGACCTTGTCAGTCAGACGCTCTTCCTGCTGAATGATCGGAATAATCAGGTCGGTTATGATCTGATTATCCAGATTCACGGAGTAGTAGTAAGCCTTGCCCGATTCACGCCTGTTGAGTGCCTTCAGCTTGACCAGGTGATCGAGCGAAAGCTGGCACGAGCGGGGGCTCAGGCCGGCGGCAGCCGCGATCTGGCGGCCGCTTTGCGGCTCATCCGACTGAATGATGGTTCTAAGTATGTCGATTTTTGAGTGGCAACTAAAGAAGTTGTTGAGAAATCTTCTCGCTTGCATCATCTTAACTCCTTTGCCCGGCCTTCTAGGTTCCGGGTCATTTGTTTAGTAGAGGTGCGACCACTCCGTTATTCAATTGTTAAACGGAAAGCGGCAAGAATATATTCCAAACTGATAAAACCTCAAAATTTATAGGGCTGCTGCCACCGCTCCGGCAATCTCGAGCGTGCTGGCGGAGCCGCCCATATCATATGTTAGAACCTTCCCCTCAGCGATTACCTTAGCAACCGCGATTTCTATCCTGGTGGCCTGCTCCTTCTCGCCAAGCCAATCCAGCATCATCTTGGCGGCAAGGATTGTTGCCATCGGGTTTACCTTGTACATGCCGGCGTATTTCGGTGCCGAGCCGTGTGTCGGCTCGAAAACGGCGTAGTTGTCGCCGATGTTGCCGCTGGCTGCGAAACCCAACCCGCCGACCAGTTGAGCACAGAGATCGCTGATGATGTCGCCGAACATGTTGCTGGCGACAAGCACACCGTAGTCCAGCGGATTCTTTAGTAGCCACATCGTCATCGCGTCGATGTTGGCCTCCCAGAGTTCGACTCCAGGGTAGTTCTCTTTCACCTGGCGCGCGATGCGGACCATCATGCCGGAGGTCTCGCGCAAGACGTTGGGCTTCTCGACCACGGTCACCGACTTGTAGCCGAATTCCTCGGCGAAAGCGAATGCCCGGGTGACGATGTTGCGGCAGCCCTTGTCGGTGAAAATGCGGGTGCTGATCGCCATCTGGTCGAGCGGTACCGCGGCGAAGCGTTTCGCCTTTGCGTTGAACTTGACCAGCGCGTCCATCAGTTCCTGCGGGACGGGGTGGAATTCCACACCGACGTAAAGTCCTTCGGTGTTTTCGCGGAAGACCACGAGGTCGATCCCTTCGCGGTAGTTCAGCGGGTTACCGGGAAACGCCTTGCAGGGGCGAAGGTTGGTGTGGAGGTTGAATTCCTGTCTCAGGCGCACGATCGGGCTGAAATAAACGAGGTCCTTGTCGCGCAAACCGGGATCCAACGCCTCGACAGCTTCCTCCTTCGGCATGCTGGTTATTGCGCCAAAAAGGCATGCATCAGTGTTGCGAAGAAGTTCGATTGTCCTGTCGGGAAGCGGATTGCCCTCATGGCACCAGAATTCCCAGCCGATGTCGCCCCTGATATACTCGGCGTCAAACTCCAGCGCGTCCAGCACCAGCATACAGGCTTCCATGACGTCGTTGCCCACACCGTCACCGGGTAGTACCGCAATCTTGAATCGGGGCATCTCGTAAAACTCCTGATTCCTTCAGCCCAAGGAAATAACCCCAAGCCAGTGAACATTATAGTCAAGCAAGAGGATGTTTACGAGCCTTTTGTTGGATCATCTTTAGAAAATTCAGCATTCTTGGGATCAATTTTGCGCATTGGGCGTTGAGTCGCGTGCTCCTCGCGCGCATGGGCGGCCAGCCCCGGAACACGGGCGATGATGAAGAACGCATTGGCCAGCTCGAATTCGATTCCCAGGTCGATCAGGCAGGCAGCTATCGCACCGTCCACGTTGAGCGGCAGCTTGCGGCCGAGAGCGCGTTCGATAGCTTGGCCGAGGGCTTCCGCCGCCTCGATTCCGACACCGCGAAGCCCAAGTTCCGCCGCCAGTGCCAGCAGCCGTTTGGCACGCGGATCGTCGGTATGGATGCGGTGCCCGTAGCCCGGAATCCGCCGCCCGGCGGCTTTTTCTTCCGCCACAACCCTGTCGGCCGCATCGCCAGGCGAGAGTCTCTCCTTTGATGCCAGGTCAGCTATCCGGGCCAGCACTCCCATGCAACCTTCGATGGCGCCGCCATGGAAGCGATTGATCGCCAGCACGCCCGAAGCGATGCAGGCGTTCAACGCCGCGCCGGTCGAGGACGCGTTGCGCGAGGCAAGCGCCGACGGCGGCGTGACACCGTGATCAATTGAGGAGACCAAGATCGCATCGACCAGCCTCGCGATGGCCTGCGTCGGCTCTTTTCCCGTGAATAGTAGATATACCGCCCCACCAAAGGAGAGCTCGCCCATCAAGTCTTCCAAAGGCCTGCCGCGGAGGGCCACCCTGTTGGGGGCGATCTCGGTTAGCGAGGTGTACCACTTATCCATCGTTATCTTCCCCTTCTCACGTTCCCAGGATTGTTCTGCTACTGCTGGGCAGGCAGATCAAAACCGGCCACCGCGCCGACCCGCCAGCCGTCATCCAGCAGGGCCACGCCCTCGAGTGTGATGCTGCCACGGCGGCCACCGAGTAGAACAGTTATAACGGCAGCATTGTAGAAAGCCCTGACTCTCGGCATCAGCACCTGCAGATCATTCATCATCGCCACGGTGATGCCGGTTGCCACGATCTCTTCGATTTCGAAACTTGAATAAGCAGAGAGCGCACTGCCGAGTTCATTGCATCGCCCGACGAAGCTGCGCCGCTCCCGTTGCAGGCGCGCCAAGGCATCCACGGGATTCTCCTCTGTAGCGGAGAGATCGAAATCGCCTTCCCTGAAATAGAATTTTTCGAAGCTGCCTGCTTCGTTTTTACGGATCGCCGTTACGAAGTCGATGAGGAAATCACGGTAGTCGTCAGATCCCATAACCGGCGAAACTTCAGGCTCTTCCTGTGCCACATCCGGCTCGGCGGTCTCCCTACGCTCTTCGGCGTGCGCAGCAGTTTGTTGCGGGCGCTCCGTCGTTCGCTCAATGACGCTGTTAGCGTAATCGCTCTCGAGGCCCCAGCGCGGTCCAAAATCGGATTGGCGGCAGCGGAAGCGGATGATCAGCGCTCTGCCGCTTAGCACCACATATGCCTTGGCCTGATCGTGCAGGTGTTCAATGCGCTCGATCAAGAGTTCATCGTCACTGAGGCCTTCAATCTCAAACATCAGGACCTGGCGTACTTCATCGGCATCGAGCTCAGGGATGTCCTGCACCTGCTCCGTTTCCTGTTGCAGGGGAGTTGCGGCCAGCAGCATTACCAAGAGAATAAAAGTTGTCATGACACTATCTCCCAACTCGCGAGGCCGGATCCTCCACGGGAAGAGATATTTTACTGCGAAAAAAATGCATCAGGTGTGAGGAAAGCCCGCTCTCGGGAACCCGCCGCCCTGAAGTTGAGCTTGTGGAATCCTATTTTTCCGCGGGATTCACAAATTGCATCCGGCCACCCACACGCCAACCGCTGTCGATCCGCATCAATCCACCGATTTCCAAATAGACGGTCTCGCTATCCAGTATCAACTCCATTCTCACTCGCGTAAAAATTTCTCTAACGGTGGGAACCGTTTTGCGAATGCGCTCGATTGTGGCCTTCTCCACCTCTTCGCTTCTCGCTCTGTGCAGCATTACTTTGCTTAGCTCGATGCGGCCGGCCTTCTGAAGGACCGCGTGGATGCTCTCGCATTGCTCACGCCAGATTCCCTCGAGATTCTTGAATCGTTCCGTCCTGACACCTTCAGCCACTTCCTCCGGCCGCAGCAGAAATTCCGGGTAATGCTGAACTTCTCCCCGAGCAAGGACGCTTACCAGCGCGGAAAGAAACTGCTTGCTGGTCGCTCCGCCGCCGATTGCCACCTCAAGCGGCGGCAACTCACCGAATATCCTGGACTCGGCAGGGGCTGATTCTTCCGGTTCCGCAGGCGCTTCCCTCTCAGCCTCGGGGGCTTCGGCTTCCACACGCTCGGGCACGGCTTCCGCCTGCGGTTCTACCTCACTCGCTTCTTCCGGAGTTTCTTCGGCAGCTTCCTGGCCAAGCTCCAGGATCTCGGTTCGTGATTGCTCTTCCGCAGTCTTGCTTTCCTGCGGTTCGGCGGGAGTCTCGCCGACGGCCGACCTCCTTGCCGATCTGGTAGTCTTGCTGAGGTAAACGAGGCTCCGCTTCTCGTCGTACTCGAACCACCACTGGTAAGCCCCCCCTCGCCGCTGCCATGTCAGATAGAGGATGGCGTTTCTGCCCTCGATATCAAGGTTCACCTTTACTCTCGAGGTCAGGCGTTTAAGCAGCCTTACGTTGATATCCTCCACTTTCAATTCGGGAAAAGCGTTTTGGAGGACGGAGATGACCATCTCTCGAGTGATCGGCTGCTCTTCCTGTGCCGTGACCCGGGCCAGGCCGGCGGCTGCCAGGAAAACAAGGAGGGTCAGCGAGACTACTCGCGGGGCAATCAATCTTCTCATTTTTAATTACTCCTTATTCCGACCTTTCCGCGCCAATGGAGAAACAATGATACAACATTAGCGACCGTTTATCATTGCACGGCCCTAAGGTAGCCGAGAACGGTATCTGCGTCCCTGAAGCCATCGAATATCTTCGCTATCTCTCCCGAGCTATTGCGAATTACGATACGGGGAAGGGCTTGCACGCCGTAGAGGCTGCGTGCTTTTTGGTATGCCGGGTCGGATTCGTCGCTGCCGTCGATCTTGATCGTAGTGAACCGCTTCAACTCGGCGAGGACGCGGGGATCGGACCAGGTATACTCGTCAAGCTCAAGGCAGGCAGCGCACCAATCAGCCCAAAAGTCGATCACGACCGGCTTGCCCTGTTCTTCGGCCGCCTTCAGACCACCATCCATATCGTAAATCCACGTCGGCTCCAACTTCGCGGAATTCGCCGTGGTTCCGGTGCTGAAGGCGGGCAGCATCGGTGCAACAAATCCGTAAGCGATGAGTCCGTAAGAGAAGTAGATCAAGCCCGCGGTAAAAAGCAGCAACCCGGAAGCCTTGCCGAGGAGAGGCCACCAGCCGTCCTCACGTTCAAGGCGGTGGAAGGCGCCGATCACGGTGCCGAAGAGGACCAGCAGCGCTCCGAGGACGATCTCGAATACATAGGGAATGGGGATGAGTTCAATAAGCCCCCGTCCGAAGAAAACAGCCACCAGAAACAAGATAAAGGCAAAAACCTTTTTGAGCTCGATCATCCATTGTCCGCTCTTCGGCAGCACAAGATTGGAAAAAGTGCCTACAAGTATAAACAACAAGCCCATGCCGATGGCGTAAACGGCCATCAGCGTTACTCCCATCACGACGTCGCCGGAGGTGGCGATCAGCGTCAGTATCGGGATGAGCACGGGAGCGACGCAAGGGGCGGCGACGAGGCCGATGGTCAGGCCGACGAGGAGAGCGCCAAAGTATCCCTTACGCTGCACTTGCAGCTTCTGCTGCACCGAGGCAGGCATGCCGATCTCGAAGGCGCCCAGCATGCTGAATCCCATCACTACTAGCACAATGAACACGATCGCCTGAACCCAGAGGTTCTGGCCAATCGATCCGAAGGTAGCTCCCGCCAACGCCGCGAAAACGCCCAGCGTCGTGTAAGTGATCACTATACCGAGTACGAGCGCGAGGGAAATCAGGAAGCCGTTCATCTTCTTGCCCTCGGCTCTGCCGCTAACGTAGGCGATGGTTATCGGGATCATCGGGTAGACACAGGGGGTGAGACTGGTCAGAACACCGGCGATTAGGGCGATCAGAATCGCCATCCAGAGCTGCCCGCCGGAGAGCGCGCCCTCCAGCAGGTTCTTCAGCGATTCATCAAGGGATTGATCACTGACGGCGGCCGCGGTAGGCGCTTCTTCCCCGGAGATCTCCATTTCTTTTGGCTCGGACTCAACAGTTTGAACACTCTCCCCTTGATCCGACTCAGCGCTATCGTTACCGGCTTCTACAACATCCGGCTCTGTAGTGGGAGTTGCAGATTCCTCTGCCGGGGTTTCGGATTTCGCAGCGATCACTTCAACTACTGCGGAGGTGTTCATTGGTGTTGGGCGGTAGCAAAGGCCGGAAAGAT
This sequence comes from Acidobacteriota bacterium, assembly GCA_035530855.1. Taxonomy (GTDB): domain Bacteria; phylum Acidobacteriota; class DATKUA01; order DATKUA01; family DATKUA01; genus DATKUA01. Next base: position 83,425 of record DATKUA010000137.1, read on the forward strand.
CATCACAGGCCTGCAACTTCAATTTGATTTCAATTTCGCGTTTCCCAGGCCTGGCGGTATCCGAAACATCGAGCGGTATCCTGAATTCGATGAAGCCACCCCAGTGGCCACCTGCTTCGTCGACATGATCATGCTCGGGCTTCTCCAACTGCCCGTAGCGGAAGCCCTCAATCTCCCCCGGCTCCATCGCGAAAGTGGCACTGGAATCGGTCAGCGTATAGCCCATCGGGACATCAAGCACCACAACGATAAAAGCCCTGCCGCCTTGGAGAACCTGCTGCGGCTCGACAAGAGCATCGATTCCGATCTCGTTATAGTCAAACGGCTGAGCAAGAACTGTCTGGGAAACTGCAGCAAGAAGAATAATCGCAAGAATAGTAGCTTTTGAGCATGAGGCGGGTCCTTCCATCTTTTCTCCTCCGACGACCGAACAGGCCGTAAACTTTGATGTAATATCACTGTCTTTAGAATGAACTTCGAAACGCGGACAACCTTAGCATAATTAAAGTCCACCGGAAATTGATTGTTCAGTAACGGTGCCGACATCGTTGCAAACGCTTTTGCACTATGGTCCCGGATGTGCTAGAAATGCACTTCCGAGTGATGGGCGAGGAGATATGAGATTGGATAGAAGGCACGGCTGGCGACTGGCTCTATTCGCATTGGCGGCGGCTTTGATTGCGGCTGCTCCTTCGGCTGCGCAGGAAGACCAAGGTGGGCAGGACCGGGAGCGGAAAGAATACGAGTTCGTTGACGACAGCCGGCGAATGGAGCTGACAGGTTCGTTCATCTTGCAAGGCTCCGGTTTTAACTATGTTTTCCTGCCGGACGGCAAAGATTCCGTGACCAACAGCGACAATTCCAGGCTGACTGGCGAGCTTCGCTTCTCCTACTACTTCAGCCGCTATAAAACATTCGGAATCGAGGGAATATTCGGTTTCACACGCGCGCGGGGCCGGTTTCAACAGCCGACCAATTACACCGATCCCGACAACCCGATTATCTATCCGGTTCAGACGGTAGATCATAATGTCTATCACTATGGGGCTAGCGCTATTTACAATTTCGGCTACTTGGACGTTGTGCCGTTCCTGACCTTCGGCGCCGGTGTGAACAACTTCAAACCGAGTAGCGATTCGGCATTCCCTCTCGAAGGGAATTATTACAACATCACCTTCTCCGCGGGTTTCAAGTACTTCGTCAAGGAATGGTTCGGAGCTCGGGTGGAGGTCGTCGACAATTATTATCTCATCGGCGGCGATATAGTGGAGAATAACCTCAACGCCATCAGCTTCCGTTTAGGAGCGGTTTACACGTTCTGAGGAGCGGGATTTACCGCTTGCAATAGTATTTTCAATTAATATAATAACGCTTCCCCCGCTGGGGGATCGTCTAATGGTAGGACATGCGGCTCTGGACCGTAGTATCGGGGTTCGAATCCCTGTCCCCCAGCCAGTTCTTCCCTTTGCCTATCAATTAATCGGCCGGGCACCCGTTAACGGCGATACTGCATTTTCTCAGAGGGGATTCAACTGTTTCCGGCATTTTGAAGTGCCGTGGACTATACAATCATCCACGGTGAATCTCCGAACTACGGATTGAAGAATCCGGAACCGGCTGCACCCCGGATTCGTTTACTTGATCCTCTTTCCCGGCAACTCCCGGTCTCCGGTTTTTATCTTAATCTCAGCAGCCTTACCAGCCTCGTCCTTGATGAAGGTGATCAGAAGGACATCTTCATCATCACGGGCATAAAACACTGTATCGGATTGGGGAACCATTTCCGCTTCCTCTTCATCGGCCGACTTGATCATCAGCTTGTTTTCCCTCTTGAGGATCGTCAGTTTCATGCCGGCGGCCAGCTCATACTCCCCCACCAGCGCATCCATAGCCTCGCTGCTCAGCTCGACGGCGCTTATCCTGGCCAGGGCCATCTTCGAGCTCGCCAGCCCGGGATCGATCTCCAGCGCTTTCTCATAATGCTCGACCGCTCTTGCTTGCTCCCCCTTCTCCAGGTAGAACTCCCCCAGGCTGTCGAAGAGGTTGGCATCGCTGGGGTAAAGCCCAGCGGCGATATGAAGGACTGACAGTCCTTCCCCGAGCTTTTCCTGCGATTTCAGGTAATAAGCATAGTAGTTCAGTTGGTTACTAAAGCGTGGGTAGATTTTCTCGCCCGGGAACAGCTCTTTGAGGCGTTGCGCGACGCCCCCCAGATCACTTTGATGCCTCATGGCGATTCCGCGAACCTCATCCGTCCAGGTCCTTTCCCACACGCTGGCCCATTCAGTCGACAACAGTTCCATCTCTTTGCTCAGGCGGTACTGCCAGGGTATGGTCTCGTCCTCTTGGCAGAGCATGATGTAATCGCGGAAGAACGGCAGTGCTCCGGCTTCCCGGTAGTATTTCAGCCGACCCGCTCCGTACTTACCGCCCAGCCTCGCGGCCATGTACGAGCCGACCTTGATCGTCGGCATTCCGGCGACGGGATGAAGTCCGTCATCTTTTTTCCGCTTGGCGGCCTCAAAATCCTTTTCAAACGAGTCGCGGCCGACAGCCTTATTAAAGTAATCGAATGCGTTGGCCAGCTCTTCCTCCTCGGTTGTGACAGGCTCGCCATAGCGGTCGAACCATCCCAGGCCGGCATTCCAGGTGTCGTTGAGGCCGTCGCACTGTTCGGCTGTTACCTTGTCTGGAGTTTCCGCTGACAGTGGACACGAACCCATGAACAATCCTGCGGCCTCTCTTGCAATCTCGTTCACAGGCGCACCCTCGAGGTTGCTGCAGATCGCGACGGCAAAATCCTCCCAGGGAATGAAAAACAGGTAGGTGCTGGTTTCCGCCTGGCCGCCGGAATGGCTTATCACCCAATACCCCGACCAGGAGCCGGTGCCCCAACCCATGCCGTAGTTGGTGAAGCGGCCGTCGGTGGTGGCCATCGAATCCCACATCATCTGCACGGCTTCTCGGGGGATTACCTTGCCGGCGTACAGTCCTTTGACATACTTGATCAGGTCGGACGCCGTACTCCGGAAGCCACCCCCGCCCAGGCGGCTGCTGATATCGACGAACCTGGAATTCTTGACTTCACCATTGACTCTTCTGTAGCCGCGTGTCCGGTTGGGTATCAGATCATAGGGGTCATCCATTCTCGTGTCGCTCATGCCCAGCGGTTCCCAGACCTGCTCCCTTATATACTCGCCGAACGGCTGCCCTGAAGCCCCCTCCACTGCTGCTGCTAAAAGGTTGAAGCCATAGCTAGAATAGTTGTATTCAGTTCCCGGCTCGGCGATCAGTTCCCAGTCGGCAAAAACCTCGATTGCGCGCTTGGTGTCAAAGTGCTCGGTGAAAAATCCTTCCACGCTGTAATCCTTGTAGTGGCTGATGCCGCCGATGTGCCCCAGCACCTGCCTCACCTTCACCGGCCATTTCTTCTTCGAGAAGTAAGGGACATAGGCCTGGACTTCACCATCCAGATCCAGCTTGCCCTCCCGCCAGAGCTTCATCACCGCCAGGGCGGTCATCGACTTGGAGACCGACGCAAGGCGATAGGCGGTCTCGGGCTTGGCAGGAACCTTGTTTTCGAGATCGGAAAAGCCGAAACCCCGTGTCCAGGAGAATTCGCCCTTGAACAGAGCTATGCTGAGGCCGGGGATCTTGTTGGCCTCCATATGCCCGGCGATGAATTTCTCAAGAAGTATGAGTTGTTCTGAGTGGCTATCATCAGCAGCAACGGCGGATGCAGCAATTATTACCCATGACAAAACGGCGATTACAAGTGCCAAAAGCGTGGCGCGTTTCGCGCACGGCCGGTAATAGAGCATTTTCCCCTCCCTGTCTTAAAGAGAAACGTAAAGCAAAACGTAACGGCGTATCAGTAGTGATTTTTATCAAGGAAGCCTTGGGAATTATAAAGACCGGAAGGAATCAGCGCCAGTCCCGTCAACCGCCGGAGTTATGTGGGATTGCTTTGTGGAGCGAGAGATATTGCTAGTTGAGATCCACGGAGTTTAAAGAACCTCTTTCAAGCTTTAGCCAGCGGTCGGTGACCTGCTTGAGGAATTCCCGATCGTGGGAGACGGCGATAATCGCATGAGGGAGCTTGTTGAGGATGTTTTTAACCCGCTCCACCGCTTCCTCGTCGAGCCCGGAAGTCGGCTCGTCAAGAAGCAGCACATCCGGCTCCATGGCCAGCACCGAAGCCAGCGATACCAACCGCTTCTCCCCGCTCGACAAGCGGTAAGTGATTCGATCTTCGAAGCCCGGCAGGCCCACCTCCGCCAGCTTCTCGCTTGCGATGCGCATAGCTTCGGACGGCGCCTTTCCGAGATTCAGCGGACCGAACGCGACATCCTCCACAACAGTCGGGCTGAAGAGCTGATCCTCGGCGTCCTGGAACAGCAATCCCATGCGAGCCCGAACCTCCCAGAAATCGCCCTCTGAGCGCCTCGGTTTGCCGAACGCCTCGATTTCCCCGGCGCCGGGTTTAAGAAGGCCGACCACCAGGTGAAGCAGAGTTGTCTTGCCGCTTCCGTTCGGTCCGACCATTCCGACCCGCTCTCCGCTCGCAAGCTCCAGATTCAGCCCCTTGAGCACAAATATTCCCGGCGTGTAGCAGAACTCCAGGTCGCTGAGCCGCAGCAGTTTTTCGTTCAGGCCCATTCGATCCACCCGAGAATGAACAGTGCAAAGATGGCCACAACTGCAAAGGCTGCTTCCCTTCCTCCGGCGGAGAATTCGCTTAGCGTGTAAAACCTGCCGCGGAAGCCTCGGCATTTCATCGCCGCCACCACTCTATCGGAGCGATCGAAGCTGTTAACCAGCAGCATCCCAAACAGGTAACCGTAAGTCCTGAGCGTGTGCAGGTTGAGCCTCGGCCTGAAACAGCGAATCCTCATCGCCTGAACCAAACGGTCGTACTCGTGGTGCACCACGTCGATGTAACGGATGGTGAAAAGCAGCAGATGAACCAGCTTTTCCGGTAGTTTGAGGCGGTGCAGTGCCTGGCCAAGGCGGATCGGGTCAATCGTGCTGAGCAACGCCGTGTAGGTGAGGACGATGGTGTTGGCTTTAAGTGTAATCACGGCGGCTATTCTCACGCCCTCACTCGACCACGCCAGCGGCCCCAGCTTGAACAGCACCTCCCCGGGCGACGAAAGCGGCAGGAGAAGGAACAACAGCAGCATGAACAAGTTCAGCGAGACAAGACGCCTGATGGTGGGAGCGGGTGGCAGATCCGCTGCCAGCGAAATCAACGCCGCCAGCAACAAGGCGGCGCCCAGCACCGCGAAACTCGATGCGATCGCCACGAGCAGCGTAAACCCCAACGCCGCAACAACCCGGCAGCGGGGGTCGATCCGGCGAATCGGCGAGTCGCCCTTGAGGTAAGTCTCGCAGCTCACTCGGTCAGCCTTCCGATTCCAATTGTCATTAGGGAGATACAGCTGCTCACGTGCGGTCTCCCTTCGATTTCTCTCTCCGCCTGACGCCGAGGAAATAGAATGCGACGCCGGCCAGCCCCGCGATGTAACCGATCCCACCAAGAATGTCGTGCAGCCACACCTGTTCTTCCAGTCGCCTGATCTCTCGCACTAGTGGTCTGATCCTCTGCGCGACCGCCGCCTCGACAATGCTTCTTATCTCCTCACTGTCGGGTACCGAATCCGCCTGCTCTTCGAGGCTTTCCTCCGCACCGGCGGCGACGGCTTCCGATTCTTGAGCCAGGCAAACGCCAGGCGCCAGGAGGATTAAAAACACCGCGCAAAGCATCATCATCGGACCGCTGCTGATCGGCTTGTCAGCGTTCATTTTCCTCCCTCGTGATTTAACTGCCAGGCTACTTATCTGTTCCGGTAATCCGGCAGGCCGCCCGGAAGGTCCTCCGCCGGTATCGTTGCAGTGGCCCGATGACCGCTATCGGTCACCACGAATCTGTGATCGCAGCGGAACTCAGCCTTAAAGATGAACAACCCTTCCTCATCGGTTTTCGTTTCGCCGAGTTTCTTGCCGTCCGGAGCGAAAACTTCAACCTTGGCGCCCACCGCCTTGGCCCCGTGGTAATAGGCTTCGCCCTCGATAGTGGCACCTTCGACTACGTAAACGTCGAGATGCAGGCCGTGGGCCCAAGCCGCGAGCGGCGATACAAGCAGAAACAAAACCGCCAGAAAACGAACCGGTACGTTACACCTGTTAACCATTTGCACCCTCTTCACGAACCAGATATGGGGGATCGAGCAGTTCCGGACGCACCTGATGGAGGAAAACAACCGTTGCGGCCGTAACAACCCCTTCGATGATCGCTATCGGCATATGAGCCAGAAACACTCCCTGGGCAATAACCTCGAACTCACCGCCGGTCGCCAGCAACTCCGCGGCCACCATAAACGCGGAGGAAGCGAGGGATATCGCCCCGCCGGCAAAACCCAAAACCATAATCAGGCCCTTCGAACTCGATCTGCGAATGGCCGAATTGAAGAAACAAAAACACAGCAGTGCCGGAAAGGCGAAATTGAATGTGTTAAGACCGAGCGTGGTAATCCCGCCATGTCCGAAAAAGACGGACTGCAGCAGGAGACCGATCAACAACGCCGGAAAGGCAGCCCAGCCCAGAATCATGCCTACCAGGCCGTTGAGAATAAGGTGTACGCTGGTCGGCCCCACCTTTACGTGGATCAACGACGCCACGAAAAATGCCGAAGTGAGAACTGCTGCCCGAGGTACCCTCTCGTAATCGATCCTCTTCAATCCAACCGCCGTCCCGGCGAGCGCGAGCAGAGTCCCGCCGACAAGAATCGCCTGCCCTGCTATCGACTCGGAAAGAACGCCATCGGATATATGCAATTCCGCACCCCCTCCCGTTTTAACCACAAGGCTGGAGTCTAAGCCGACGGCAGAATCTTTTCAAGATTGGCTTTGCCGGCGGTTTCAAGATGAAACGCGACAAAGTGCTTGTGAAACACGAAGAGAAAACCCGATATAATCGACTGGCAAGTTAACTGTTGAAAACAAAAGGGTTGCAAACGATTCAGCATTTGGTACGTTTCTTGTAACTCTCACATCGCAAGTCATTCCCGCTGGATGGCGTAAATTGCCATCCTGCGATGGTGAAATCATGATAGCTACTCAGCCACACAAGGTACTTCTGGTAGACGACGAGGCTTCAGTCCAGAAAATATGCTCGCTCTACCTCGAAGCAGAAGGGTTCGCGGTCAAGGCCCTCTCCGAGGCTAACAACGTGCTCGACGAAGTTAGTTCCGAAAAGCCTGACGTGATCATCATGGATCTTAACCTCCCCGGCATGGACGGCTTCTCAGCCACTCGGATGCTCAAGGAGCAGGATGCCACATCTCATATACCCGTGCTGATCATCTCCGCGCGCAGCGAAACAACCGACAAGCAGACGGCTTTGTTGCACTGCTGCGCGGATGATTATCTCACCAAGCCTTTCGACCCCGACGAACTGGTGGCCCGGGTAACCGTCCTTTGCCGGCGGACAGAAAAGGACAGCAATTTCAGCCTGTTGGACCATCTGGGCGAACAGGTCATAGAGATCCGGTCGCAGGTGACGGAGGCCCTTGTAGAAGCTCAGGGTCTTGACAACTTCATCATCGAGATGATCGATCGGGATTTCCGCAAACCCCTCGACGCGATAAACAGGATCGCCCGGCGGCTTGCCGGAAGTTCTCCGGCCCAGCCCGAGATTGGAACTCTCGTCGACGAGGCTGAGCACCTGCAGGCATTGGTGGATAGGTTGGTCGAGCTGCGCAGATTTCGTGAGGGCGAAGCCTTGCCCGCTAGCAGCTTTGTCAAACTCGGTCCGCTGGTGAGGCCCGTCATATCTCATTTCGAGGAAATGGCAGTTGAGAAACATGTCAGATTCGAATGCGATTGCCCCGAGCAAGGCCGGAGAATCCGCACCGATCCCGATCGGCTCCGCAGAACCCTCTCTTTGCTCCTGCAGAAAGCAATAAACGGCGACGGCGCTTCGAAAGTGGCACTGCAAGTTATGCCGAAGAACGGCAACATAGAGTTCAGGATATCGGCCGACTCGAGGGCCCGGCATGCCGATATTGAGGCTGTAGATCCCTCCAACGGCAACTCCGATGACATTGCCATGCGCATAGAAATGCCCCTGGCTCGACATTTGACCTCTCTCCTCGGAGGTAGTTTGAAAGAGGAGACCGGTGGTGACGGTGAGATGTCTTTTCGCCTGGCCGTCCCTGTCGAACCGATGGAGAAAAACGCATAGATCCACCCCTGATTGATCAAATTTTTTGTTTGATCTCCCCCCGTGCCTGACCCGCACGGGATTTTTCTTTGTGGCCAGGGCTGCTTGGCAGTCGTTGTAACCTCCATGTTCGCTTGACATCTTTGCCGTTGAATCGATATATTCCATTCTCCTGTTGAAGGAAATGAACGGGTGATCGGGCCCGTAGCTCAATTGGCAGAGCCACCGGCTCATAACCGGTTGGTTTCAGGTTCGAGTCCTGACGGGCCCACCAACTAAAAGGAAATGGCAAGCGCAATGGGCATGGAAACAACAGTCAAAGAAGCAGTGGCTGATCCCGTTGCGGTGCAGCCGCAAGGGCAAGTTGAGGAGGCGTCGATTTCGACGCCTTTTTTATTATGACAAAAGAAGACTGTCGCCGAATTCTAACGTATTTAAAACAATTCCAGGACTTCCAACTCGGGGTTATCAGACTCGACCGAGAGATTGGAGCAACGCCAGGCAGGATCGCTGAGCTGGAAGAGCAGACTGAAGCCGGAGTGACCGCGGTCGAGCGCGCCACCGAAGTGCAGCGCGAGGAGGAGAAGAAAAGCCGGCAACTCGAAACCGAGCTCGCAGCCCACCAGGAGAAACTTACACACTACGAGGACCAGATCCTCAAGGTCAAGACCAACGAGCAGCTCTGGGCGTTGCAAAAAGAAGTCGATTTCACCAAAAACAAGATCTCCGAATCCGAGACGCAGATCATCGAATCCATGGAGTCGCTCGACGCCGCCGCTCAACGCCTAGTCGAGGCAAAGAAAGAGCGCAAGCGGCTAAGCATCGAGAACAAACAGAGGATAGCCGAGCTTCAGAACAACTTGGAGAAGATGCAAGAGCAACATGTGGAGATGCTCAAGAGCCAAGAGCAGATCAAGCAGGAGATACCGAAGGAGTACTTCGCGTTATTCAACCGCATCCAGGCAGCTAAGGGAGGCGTGGGAGTGGCCGTGGCCGCCGATGGCTCCTGCCAGGCATGTTACTTCCGTATCCGCCCTCAGGTCTACCTCGATATCAAGCACTCCAAAGGCATTTATCAATGCGACAACTGTGGGCGGATCCTCGTCCACGAGGAAGAGCCGCCGATGGAGAATCCGGCCCAGCTGGCTTGATCCCGTGATCGAGATTTACATCGACGGCGCCGCGCGCGGTAATCCGGGTCCTGCCGGCTATGGAATTGCTGCTGCCGATGCTGACGGCACAACAGTAGCCGAAGGTTATGGTTTCATTGGAGAGCAGACCAACAACTTTGCTGAGTACTGCGCCCTTCTGGCCGCTCTCGAGCTCGCGCAGAAGAAGGGCTGGCGAGAATTAATGGTCCGGAGCGACTCGCAATTGCTCGTCCGCCAGATCCAAGGCGTCTACAAAGTTAAAAACGAGGGCCTGCGCGCGCTCCACTCGCGCGCTACCCTGTTGATCGGCAGGTTTAGAGTCTTTGAAATCGAGCACGTCTCGCGATCCGAAAACAAGCTTGCCGACAAGCTGGCCAACAAAGGAGTAGATGAGCAGAAATCTAAACCGCGCGGGATCAATCCAATCCTGGTCAAAGGCAGGTAATATCTTACAGCAAAGCGGCGAGCGCCAGCATCCGCCCGCCGGGGAGATCATCCCGGCGATGGGAAAAGAATAGGGCTGGAAGTGCTCCAGTGCAGAGGCCGAAGTCGACCACCTTTTCCCCGCTGAGGCCGTTTTCGAGAAGCAACGCCCTGTTCGCGGCGGCGAGATCAAGGTAGCCGCGACCGTCGCTACTATCACTCAGAAAGCGTTGCCACCCTTCGCCTGCCCAGCGCGTTCTGAATTTTTCGAAGACCCGCCCGTCCACCTGATACCTCCAAGGCCTGATGCAGGGGCCCAGGACAGCGACGAGATCACTCGGATTGCAGCCGAATTCATCAGCCATCTGCTCTACCGCGGCCTCGGCAATCCGCGCCGCAGTGCCTTCCCAACCGGCATGCACCATTCCCAGCACCCGGGAGTGGGGATCGTATAGCATTACGGGCAGGCAGTCGCCGATGGAAATCGACAGCCAGACATCGTCCAGCCGAGTGATCATCCCGTCACCCTCATGCCGGCGGTCGATAAAACTCTCGACATTCTCCGAGTCGACCTGATGGATGTCCGCCGTATGTCGTTGGCGAAGGCCGGCGATCCTCGCCGCAGGGGCGGATGCCAGTGAATCCAGGGTGTGGGTGAACATACCCCGATTGCCGAGCACCAGATCCGGAGCGTCGCCGGTGCCGTCGGAGAGATTGAGATCCCCCCGGCCGAAGGAAACACCGCCGCGCCGTGTCGACACCACCATTAGAGCGCCGGGATTTCCGTCCGCTGCTGCGACCTCCAGACATAAAAGATCAAGTGCGCCGTCACGGCGCATTCGGAAAGGCGGTATTGCGGGCACGCTCATCACGCCGATCTCCTTTACTTCTTTTAATTATTTCTATTTGGGATCTCATTTCAAATTTCCTAGACCCTCCGCCACGACCTGAAACGTTTCTGCGGATCCCATTTTAGCCCGATTCCGCGCGCACGCAGAAGCTTGTAAAACATGAAACCAAACCTGCCGCCGTGTTTGTTGATGTAGAGCAAGCGACTACGCCTGAAGTGTTTTTTCATCGCAATCGAGTCCGGCTGGCTGCCGCCCTCGTGATGCAGGCAGAGCGCCGACGGCTCCACCATCACCCGCCATCCGGCGGTTTTGAGCCTGCGACAGAGATCGATATCCTCCATGTAAAGAAAAAAATTGGTGTCGAAATAATCGATCTCACGGAGCGCCTGTGTGCGGGCCAGGAAGCAGGAACCGCTGATCCAGTCGGGAGAGAACGGTTCGATCAGGCGCCTCACTAGTTTCCGGAGAATCCGGGGGTTGCGTTCCCGGCAACCGCGCGCCAAACGGCTCTGCCGAATGTCGCCGAAGAGGCCTGGGAAACTTCCGAAGGAAACCTGTGGCGAGCCGTCGGGATACTGCATCTGCGGCCCTACCAAGGCAACCCTTGGGTGCTGCTTGAGAGTCTTCATCAGGGTGGTTACGGCCTCGGGCGCGATGCGCGTATCGGGATTCAGCAACAAGGCAAAAGGAGAATCGCTCTGGCGCAAGGCGGCGTTGTTTGCCGCGCCGAAACCGATGTTCGTCTGCAAGGGTACCACTTCCACTTCAGGAAACCCGCTCCCGACAATCTCGACAGTGCCGTCGGAGGAGGCGTTGTCGACGACTGTCTCGCGATGGTCGACGGACCCGGCCGCGGCGAGAACGTCCGCCAGACAGCCCTCTATCGTGCCCTCGCTGTTATAGGTGACGATGATAATCTGCAACTCAGCCACCGGACGCTCCCCCTGTTTTCCTGATCAACTCGAGTGTCCTCTCCGCGCAACGGTCGAGGGTTAATCTGCCAGCCAGTTCGTTGCCGCGTTTGATCAGATCCCCCCTCAATTCGGCGTCTGTGAGAATCGATCTGATCGCTAAAGCAATGTTCTCTTCAGTCTCCTCCGCAAGGGAGAACGCTGCGTCGCCGTAGACCTCCAACTGCGCACCACGCCCCGAGACAATAGCCGGCAGCCCGAAGCTCATCGCCTCGAGCGGCGGCAGGCTGAAACCCTCATAAAGCGAGAGCGAAATCAGCATCCCCGCCGCGCGGTAAAGGCCGCACAAATCCTCCTCCGATACATACTCCAGCCATCGAACCTTTTTCTCCAGGCCGAGTTCGCGAATCTCGGCCAAGAGATCTCGCCCCGCCTGCCGGCGGTCGTCCCCGGCGATCACCAGCCCGATATCGAGGTCCTCGAGAAGGCGGAACGCCCGGATGATCTGCGACGGAAAACGCCGCTCGAACAGGCTGCCGATCATGATCGCGAATGGCATGTCCAGCTCTGTCTTGCGGCGCAACTCATCCTCCGGCGTGAACGGTGCGCGCCGTAGCGAGTCATCGATCCCGTGGTAGACGACCTCGATCTTGTCCTCAGGGATGTCATAGCGGGATCTCAGTTCGCTCCGGGTGAAGTTCGAGATGGCCACGATCCCGGCGGCCCTGCGGGCCGATCTGCGCGCGAGCCATCGCCGCCGCACGCCCTCCGTTCTGCCGAACCATTCGGGATACGCTTCGTAAGCGAGATCATGGAATGTCAGTATCGTGGGGCCGCGCCACCGCAGCGGCATCGAATCGGCCGGCGCAAAGAAAACATCCGGCTTGTCGCGCCTGAGCGCCCTGGCCAGAACCGCCTGCTGCCACCATACCCCGAAGGGCAGAATCCCATCCGCAAGACGAACCAGCTTTACGGCGTCACCGGCCAGCCATTCCCGCCGGGCCAGCTCGCCGCGATGGTAGAGGATGAAGTCGTCGCCGCTCGCTGAACTCAGCCAGCGGTGGAGGAGATTCGAGAGGTAGCGGCCAACGCCGGTGGGCTTCCCTTCCAGCTCCCTGGCATCGATAGCAATCCTCAACCACGCACCCCCGCAAGATCGTGATACAAGCCCATCACTATCTCGGCGGTCTTCCTCCAACTGAAAAGTTGCCGCCGTCGACGTCCATTCTGCGATAATTCCGTCCTCAGCGCATCGCTGGTGAGCATTTTTTCCAGTAGAGTCGACAATTCACTGGCCTCGCCGCTACGCCAGTATAGAGCGGCATCGCCCGCGACCTCTGGCAGAGAGCTGTTGTCGGCTACTATCAGCGGGCAAGCGCAGGCCATCGCCTCCACCAGCGGCAAACCGAATCCTTCGCAATGCGACGGCATTACCAGAGCCGTCGCGCTGTGATAAAGCGCGCGCAACGAACGCCGGTCGAGATAACCGGTAACAACGACTCTCGCGGGAACTTCAAGCTGCGAAAGCCCTTCGTCGAAAGCTTCGAAATCCCAGCCCCTCTCGCCCGCGATCACCAGTTGCAGCTTGTGGTAACGCTTCTGCAGCAGGCCGTAGGCTTGCAGCAGCAAAGGCAGGTTTTTGCGCGGCTCTATTGTCCCCACGAAAAGAAAAAAAGGGTTAGGCGCTATGGTTCGGCTCCATGCCAGTTCTTCCTCGGCCGGCGGCTGATCGAACACGGGAGCGGCATCCTCGCCGCAGACCACGATCTTCTCCGCCGGCACGCCGAGCAGCTCGACGGTTTCGGATTTTGTGGCCTCGGAAACGGCTACCACCGCGTCGGCGGCTTTGACATGGCGCCGCACCAACGGTGCGTAATCTCTCCTGATTTCCGCTCGCGTTTGCTCGGGGCAGCGCAGGAAATAGAGATCGTGGATGGTTACCACCTGCGCCGCCTTACTCGGCAGCAGCAGGGGAGTCGGCGAATGGGCGATATCCACGCGCCCGACGAAACGCTCGATCCGCGGCCGACCGAACCGATTCCAAAAAAGGTTGAGCAGCCTGACCGGCCAGCGGCGATCCACCACCTCACTCTTTTGCATCCCCACCAGGCGGTCAACCGGCCAGCGGTCCCTCGAAGAACTCGAAAACAACGCGAGAGAATGGTCGCCTTCCAGGGAATCTAGGGCCAACGCCAACTGCTCGACAAACGTACCGACGCCGGTGCCCTGCCTCAGTGCAGGGCGCATATCAATTGCAATTCGCAGGTTACCGCTCATGCCGCGTATCGTAACACAGCAAAAGGGTTGTTTCTCATGCCTTGCATTATCGATATTCGATGAACATAATATGCGCACTAAAAACAGTCAGCTTTTGACGTATCAAAAATCAACCAGAAGCAGAATTTATGCGCAAGGGCGGCTGACCGCAAGTCACCGGGAAGCAATGAACGAGAAAGAAAACCGGGATCCGGCGCCGTTGGACGAGGAAGAAAAGTTTTTTGACTCTCTGCTGTCGGAGAGCGGACCCCAGCGGCTGAGCAAGGTCGCGGAAGAGCTTCACAAACGTTACCACAGGCTCATTCATTACTTCCTGGGAATCTTTGACATCCCCGACGACCAACGCCAGGACCTCTTCAACCAGATTTTTCTCAAAATTATGAAGGGGTTGGCGCGGATCAAGCATTGCCACAACATCAAGTCCTGGATCATAACGATCACCAAGAATGAAATCTTCAGTTTCCTCCATCGGCACGAGAAGGAAGTGCGCCTTTACAACGGCACCGAAAACATCATTGTGGTACTCGAGATCTGCAAGGGAGCCAGGGCACCGCTCTTCTCCACGGAACAGGAAATCTTCGGCCAGCAGTTGCGAGAGGCTTTCAGAGACATAGTTGCACGGCTCGATGAGGAAATCCGCCGTCCTTTCCTCCTGCGCTACCAGGAGTTCATGAAATGGCGGGAAATCGGTCTGATCCTGGGCTTGAAAATTGACACGGCGCGCAAGAGAGCCGAGAAGGCTCGGCAGATAGTATTGCGCGACCTCAAGGAGCGCTTCGGCAATGAGAGGCTGCTCTGAGGAGATTGAATTTGATTCCTGATGAACTTGACAAGTTGATCGAGGACAGCGGCAGTGGAGACGAGTTGGTTCGGCTCGTCACGAAAATCCGCGGCGACAGGGCCCTCCACAACCGCCTGAAAGAGGAAATCGTGTTGCTATCAGGCGCTGCCGAAGGAGAGTCCTACTTGATTATCGACCGCAGGCTGCTGGACGATTTCTATAATGGCAAAGTTCCCATGCCGCACCGGCTTCAGATCCTCGCGGCATTGTGCATCGATGAGGTGCTCTGGACGCAGTTCAAACAAATCGATGAAATGTACCGCGCCGCAGCTGAGTTTAAGGAAGAAGAAAGGGAAGGCAAGCTACCGGATGAGCTTGCAGAGCCGAGCACAGCCTATGAGCCGAGAAACGGTATAGTCCCCCTGGCGGCGCTGGGAGCGACGTTATACCGCTGGCGTATCGAGGAGCGGTACCCCGGATTCGATTACGACATCAAACCCCAAGCAGAACGCCGGGTACTAGGCGATCGGTCCGAGATGGGCCTCGTCGACGAGGCGGTGATCAGCAAGGGCGATGTCCGCTGCGCTATAACTTTCTCCCCAAGGGAACGAAAGCTTGAACTGCAGATCGCCAACTGCCCCATCGGGCGAGAGGCTTTCGAGCAAGCCGAGATTGTTCTGCGGGAATCGGATGAAGTGATTCGCCCGGCGCGGCGCAGTTACTCGTCCGCCTTCTGCCTGGTCGTGTTCGAGAGTGTCGACCCGCTGGGAGATTACCTGCTCGAGATCGACCACAGGCTGATCAACGAGTAAGCCTCAGTCTCCAGTCACCGTTCAAGACGAAACCGGCTCGATCTCGGTAGTCGGTAATCCGGCAATCATTGAATTGCCCGCCCAGAGCCCGCCCGAACGCCTTACCCACCGGATCCCCTTGCAGCATCCAGCCAACCGACCGGCGAGCGAAGGCAGCCGCTGCTTTCGACTCGACATCCCACAAACTACTGATCACTGCTCGCGCGCCGTTGGCAAGCAACGGCCAGACTATTCCCAAGGGCTCTTCATCATCGGCAACCTCCGATGTGGCAGAGCGACAAACGGCAAGTAGCACAAACGCCGGGCGTCCCAGCTTCTCCGCCAATTGACCGGCCGTCACCCATGTGGGCCGGCCCTCTTTGTCCGCCAGCAGAAGCTCAGCCGGCCTGCCGTGAGCCGCCACCAGGAGAATGCTCCCGCGTGACAGCCTGCGTGGATAATTGACCACGCGCAGTGGCAAATCGGGGTGGACGTCCAGAAACATCTCTTCCAGGGCCGAGGTCACTGTTGCAACGCTCTTTCCGGAATCCATTTCCGGGCCCTTTAGTACAGTAGCGCCCTTTATTGAAATTTGCGGCTGCGCTGCTGCGAGGACCGAGAGGAAAGAGGTGGACGGCATTACCGCCGTTGGAATCGCTTCAGCAAGGCAGCGGCAGTCGGGGACACAACCTGCGGACAAGGGAAGCATATGAAGCGGTCCGTGAGGCGAGACAACCAACGCCTTCGCGCCCTCGGCAAGCGAATAGAGTTCGGCGGCGACGCGTGCGCAAATCTCCGCGAGCATTTCACAAGCCAGTAGGGTAAGCTCGCACCTGCGCACCAATTCCGCCGCCAGATCAAGCCTGTCGCCCGGGATGTTCAGTTGCCTGAGGACGGGCGAATCCGGTCTTCTCGGATCAGCTGCTATGATCCAAACGCAGTCGTTTTCCGGATAGAGCTCGGCTGCAACAACTAGCTTGCTTGACGCTGATGCAGGTGCCATAGCAGAATAGTCGCGACCCGGAAACCCAAATGTCAAGAACCTCGGCGCTCGCGCGCTGGTTCTGGGAGGCTCCCATGGATCGGGACGAACTAATCGAAAGGATTGCGGACGGTCTCGAAGAAGACCTCAGACTCCGCCTGAAGCAAATGCGGATCGACCGCGAAGTTTTACGGCGCGGCATCGAAGCATACGTCCCGCCTGCCCCGCCTGAACCGGTAGCAGAGGGCACGTCCGCGAGCGAGTTGGCTCGCAGTCTCTCCGCGATCGATGCGGGTATCAGCCAGCGTCAAGTGCTGGGAACCATGCTGCAGGAGATAAAGAATTACGCCGGCGGGGGTGCACTGATAATCCTGGTGGGTGAAGGTGTCACAGCCTGGCCGGGCCCCGGCCTCGGGCTGGGAGAGGGCGAGGAATTCGGCTCGAAAAAGATACCTCTGGATCTGCCGGAGGACTCGCTCGTATCCCGAGCGGCACTCGAGGCCAAGATGCTGATCGCACCCTTCCCGGGCGCCCCTGGAGACGCAGCGATTTACAGGGCTCTCGGCCAGGAGCCGCCCGACGAGATAGCGGCGATACCGATGGTGGTGCGCAGCAGGGTGCAGGCCGTGGTGCTGGTCGATGGACGTGGTGAAGAAGGCCGGATTGCCGATCCCGATGCGCTTGCCATCCTCGTTCGTTTCGCTGGCTTTGTCATCGACCTCCTACCGCTGAAGAAGAAGCTGGGCGAGATCCGCATGCCCCAGCCTACCTGGGTTCCGCGGAGCACAGAGCCCGAGGCACCGCCGGTCGAGCCCGTTGTTGAGGAGAAGAAAGAGGCAGAATCGGAATTCGAACTCCTGGAGATCGAGTCGCCCTTGGAGGGAGAGGAACCGGAATTCGAGGTGGTTTCTGAAGCCGGCAAAGACGAGGAGTCGCTGCCAGAGCCGGAACCGGAATCTGAAGCTCCGCCTGTTGTATTCGCGATCGAGGAGCCCAAGCCGGAGTTCGAAGTGATCGAGGAGCCGGAAGAGACCGGTGAAGAACTGGAGCTCGAGGTTGCCGAGAAGCCTGAAGAAGCAGTTGAAGAACTGGATATCGAAGTTGCCGAGGAGCCGCAAGTTGCCGCCGCCGAGCCCGAGGAGTTGACGGCCGGACCCGTGGAGGAAGAGGACATCCTGGTGCCCGAGAGCCGCGGCCTCAGCGTAGAGGAGTACGACCTCTCGGGGCTCTCCGACGAGGAGCGTGACCTGCACGAGAAGGCTATCCGCTTTGCCCGCCTGATCGTCTCCGAGATCAAACTTTATAACGAGGAGTCGGTGAAGCTCGGTCGGGAGAACGCTGACATCACATCGCGCCTGCACGACGACATCGAACGCAGCCGCGTGCTCTACGAGGAACGAATCGGCGCTGACGTGCGCGAGAAAAGCGACTACCTGCGCTCCGAGTTGATCAGGCAACTCGCCGATGGAGACGAGTCCCTGTTCGGCGAATAAGCCACCCGGCAATTAGAACTCATGGAAGTCGGCCGCTGGCTGGCCAAGGAAATTGGCGTCGTCGTGGTTCCCGGTTACAGCTTTTTCCGCTGTCCGGCTGACAAACGACGTTGGGTGCATTTCTGCTTCAGCAAGCGGATGGAAACCCTCGAGTCGGCTCGCGCCCGGCTGCTGCGCATCAAGGGCAGCCGCAGGCTTGTCTGAATTGTTGCTATCCCAGCCCTGTGTTAAAATCCGAACGTAATAAGCAGCAAGGTGAATTATGTCGGGCCATTCGAAATGGAGTTCCATTAAGCACAAGAAAGCGGCCGTCGATGCCAAGCGCGGCAAGCTCTTTGGTCGCCTGATCAGGGAAATCACAATCGCTGCACGCATGGGCGGCGGCGACGAAAACGCCAACTCACGCTTGCGCCGGGCAGTTGCAGGTGCAAAAGCTGCCAACATGCCGATGGATAACATCCAGCGGGCGATACTCAAGGGAACCGGCGAGCTGGAAGGCACCCAAATCGAGGAGATCACCTACGGCGGCTTCGCTCCCGGCGGCGTCGCGATACTAATTGAGGTAATGACCGATAATCGCAACCGGACCACGCCGGAGATTCGCCATATCTTCAGCAGACACGGCGGCAACCTGGCCGAGACTGGCTCAGTTGCCCACCTGTTTGAGCGCAAGGGATACATCCTGGTCGATGGAACCACGGTCGATGAAGATAACCTGCTAGAGATAGCGCTTGAGGCCGGCGCGGAAGACATGAGCGAAGACGAGGGCAATTTTGAGATCCTTACCGATCCCAACGGTTTCGATAACGTAGTGGATGCCCTCAGCAAGAAGGAAATCTCGATGCTCGAGTCGCAAATCGCGATGATCCCCGGCACCCTGATAAAGGTCGAGGGCAAGCAGGCCGAGCAGGTGCTCAAGATGGTCGAGCTGTTCGACGACCACGAAGATGTCCAGAACATCTGGACCAACTTCGACATTGACGAAGAACTCCTCCAGTCCTGATCCAGCCATGCTGGTACTCGGCATCGATCCAGGCCTTGCCGCTACCGGCTATGGACTGGTCCGCGAAGAAAGCGGCAAATTGGAGGCGGTGGAATTCGGCGTGGTTCGCACTTCGGCCGCGAAACCACTGGCCGAGCGGTTGCGCACAATAGCCTCCTCGCTCGAGGAAGTGGCGAAGCAGTACCGCCCAGGCTGCGCCAGCGTCGAGCGCATCTTCTCCGCGGTCAACATCAAGACCGCCCTGCTGTTGGGCCATGTACGCGGAGCAATATTGATGGAGCTCTGCCGCAACGGCCTGCAGGTTCACGAATACAGCGCTCTGCAGATTAAGCAGGCGTTGGTCGGCTACGGCCACGCGGATAAACAGCAGGTTGCGGAGATGGTCAGGCTGATGCTCGGCCTGGCGAAGCCGCCGAAACCGGCCGATGCCTCTGATGCGCTGGCGGCTGCGATCTGTCATCTGCACTGCCTGCGCCGCCCGGTTGCCCCGGAGGTTTTGGAATGATCGGATACCTGCGCGGCAGGCTGTTGAGCAAGGAGCCGACTCAGGCGATCGTCGAGGTTGCCGGAGTGGGCTATCAGGTGATGATCCCGCTGAATGTCTTCTACATGCTGGGTGAGGAGGGAACCGAGACGGAACTTCACATCCACACGCATGTGCGCGACGACGCCATCGAACTCTTTGGCTTCCCAACCACCGGTGAGCGCAGCCTCTTCCGCCGCCTTATCGGAATCTCCGGCGTCGGCCCGAAGCTAGCCCTGGCGATAATCGGCGGCACAGGCCCTGCCGACCTGCTAAACGCGATTGATGAAGGCGACTACGCCCGCATCGTGCAGATACCGGGAATTGGCAAGAAGACCGCCGAGCGGCTGGTGCTCGAACTGCGCGACAAGTTGCCTGAAATGCGTGCCGAGCTCCATGCTGAGGCTTCAGCGCTAAGCCCGGCGTCGGCGCTGAAGGTCGATCTGGTTTCCGCGCTGGTCAATCTCGGTTACAGGCGTAGAGATGCGGAGAAGGCTGCAGATGGCGCTGTCCAGAACGCGGGCGAAGACACCGACTTCGGTGATGCGCTCAAGACTGCACTGGCGATTCTACTGGGATAGGAAAATGCCGATCTATGAATACCGTTGCAGTAATTGCGGCGCCGAATTCGAGAAGCTGGTTTTCAACTCCTCCGCCGCGCCGAGCTGCCCCAAATGCAAATCCGATGAAGTGAAAAAGCGCCCCTCGGTATTCGGCTTCTCCTCCGGCGGCAAGATGGTGAGCAGCTCATCTAATCAGGGTTGCACTGGCTGCACTTCGCAGAACTGCTCGACCTGCAAATAGCGTCAGAAACGAATACGTCTCTCCCGAGACAATCGCAGACCATCTAAATCCACTCAACCCGTAAAAGATAAAAGCCCGGAAGCAGGCCGAGCTTATCTCAACATGCGATTGAAAATTCCCGGATTACGAGATGGTTTTTCTCGAATCCGAACCCGATCAGGGCTTTTCAAAATAGATCAGATAAAGCGTGCCCTGGTAACTGCAAAGAATCCGGCTCATGAGCGGGTCTTCCCTGCCGTCGCGCTTCAGAGGCTGATAAGCGAGGCGGGCGGTGCTGTGTGTCTTCTCGGCGGGCTTGGTGATAGCCAACTCGCTGGCGATAACCTGGCCGCCCTGCTTGAGCTGAATCAGCAGCGTGTCGCCCTGCTTTTCGATGGCAAAGGTGTAAAGCCCTGGCTGCAGCACCGAGCTCTTGAGTTTCACCTGTGCGGGTATATTTACTTGGCCGAGGTCTTCGGCGGCCGCGTAGGTGCTGAAGCAGAGTGCTGCAAGCATAACTAATACGAATACTGTCTTGTTTCTCAACATAACATCACCGGCTGAGAGAGTTGTGATTTCCGCATCATTGTAGTGCCGCTCCTGCCTCCCGGTCAAGAAAGTATCGGATTTGGCGCTCGGGGATAATAATCATCCCGGAGTTGGTATATGATAGTAACGAAGGAGGTAGTAACTCGAGATGAGCGAACTTGACAATCTGCTACGGCGCTACCGCGTCTGGAATCATCACCTGGAGAAGGTCTGCAACGAGATTGGTGCCAACGAGTTGGCATTCCGGCCGATGCCCGAATCCAACTCCGCCGCCTGGATCCTCCTCCACATCATCGACGGCTATCGTGAATTCATCGAGCTCTCGGGTCCGGACAGGGCCGAGGAGCGGCTGGGCAAGCTGCCTCGCCCGACTGAGTCCGAGCTTGTGAAGATGACGTTCAGCAAGATATTCGCCCTGGTCGAAGCTCACCGCGACGCCTTCTTTCAGGATGTCGAACGGCTGAGCGAGTCCGAGCGTCTGGGAAGCATCTGCCCCGCGGGCGAGGGCAAAACCTGGCTCGACCTGATCCATACGGTTACTATGCACGAGATCTACCACTGCGGCCAGCTTGCCTATCTGGCCAGGGTCATGCAGCAGAAAGCCAAAGAATCGCGCGAGGAATGAGCTTTCAGCGCGT
>DATKUA010000138.1:0-8561 GCA_035530855.1 Acidobacteriota bacterium
CCCGGCCGCCAGCCGAAAACCTGCGGCGCCTGCCACGACAACCCCGAGATGGCAGCTGCCCTTGGCATTGCACCGGACCGGATGAAAACCTATGGCGGCACGATCCACGGTCTGCGTAACCGCTTCGGTGTCACGACCGCCGCAACCTGCTCCGACTGCCACAGCAACCACCTGATTCTGCCGCAGTCACATCAGGAATCGACCGTCTCGATGGCCAGCCTCGTCAGGACCTGCGGACGCTGCCATCAGAATGCCAACGAGAATTTCATCAAGACAAAAATCCATACCGAGGCGACGCCGGAAAACAATCTGGGTGTCTTCATCGCGCGCTGGTTCTATATCATCTTCATCGGTGTGCTCGCCATCGGATTCATCACACACATCACCTTCGATCTCATCGAGATGCGCAGGCGCCGCAGGGAGGGAAAGCATGGACGAGCCTAAACTGGAGCGAGAGGCGTTGCGCGAGGGAATGGCTTGGCGCATGAGCCTTAGCCTGCGGCTGCAGCACGTCTTCTTCATGATCTGCGTGTTTGTTCTTGCCCTCACCGGCCTGGCGCTGTTCTTCGCCGACTCCGATATCAGCCGCTGGCTGATCGAGCTGCAGGGCGGATTCGAAAACCGCGGCCTGATCCACAGGATCGCTGCTGTCGGGTTGATTATCAGCGTCGCAGTCCACGTCCTCTACAGCCTCTTCTCGGCCCATGGTTCGCGCGAGTTCCGCCGCAGGTTTTTGGGACGAGAGGACTTCCGCCGGTTCGCCGACTCGGTGCGCTACTCGATCGGAAGAAGGAAACAGCCTCCGGCCGGCGGCAAATACGCCTTCGGACAGAAGGTGCATTATTGGCTCTCGGGATTCTTCGCGGTCACAATGATTGTCTCCGGCCTGATGCTCTGGGATCCGACAACGACAATCTCGTTTGTGCCGCAGTGGGTTGTGCCGGTGCTTCTGGCGCTCCACGGCTACGAAGGACTGCTACTTGTCATTGTTGCCGTAATCTGGCACCTCTACGACGTCCACCTCAGCCCGCGCAACTTCCCCATGTCGTCGGTCTGGCTGAGCGGGAAGATGCCGCTGGACAAAGCCAAGGAGCATCACCGTCTCGAATACGAGCGGCTGACCGGTGAACAGGGGGAAGGCGATGAGTAAGCATGTCTCAAGCCTCACCCTGCTACTCGCGGTCCTGGCCCTCCTCTTCGGCTGGATGGAGAGCGGCGGCTCGGCCCAGGTGGAGGTCAAGAACTGCTCCATCTGCCACGGAAAGCAGTCGTACAAACGTTACGTCCTGCCCTCGGGCGACGTGGCCGATCTCTTCGTCGACGAGGCGGTGCTGGCAGGATCAGTCCACCATGAGCGCGAGTGCATTGGTTGCCACGCCGACGTCACGACCGTACCGCACGAGGGCTACAAACCCAAACCCGTCGATTGCACGCGCTGTCACTACCTCGGCAATCCGGTCAAGGCACCACAGTCGGAGACCTATCAGGCTTACCTCGAGAGTGCCCACGGTCAGGCACTGGCGAAAGGCATCGAGAAAGCACCGCGCTGCCAGGACTGCCACGGCACTCATGACGTGCAGAAAAACGAATCGCCCGACAGCCTCGTATCCCAATTCATGGTCTCCGACACTTGCGCCGCCTGCCACCGCAAGGCCTGGGACGATTTCCGCCAGTCGATCCACGGCATATCGCTCTACGACAAGCGCTCCGCCGATGCACCAGCCTGCACATCCTGCCACGGCGAGCACGGTATCTTCGCTAAGGATGACCCGCGCAGCCGCACCAATCTCTCACATGTCATCGACGACTGCGCAGAATGCCACGAGGCGATGGAGATCGTCGGCAAATACGGCGTCTCGATCAGCCAGATCGAAACCTATCGTAAGAGTTTCCACGGTATCGCTTCCCGTTTCGGCTCGACAGTGGCCGCCAACTGTGCGAGCTGCCACGGGCATCACCTGGTCCTGCCTCAGAACGACCCTCGCTCCACCGTCAGCATCGAGAACATACCGAAAACCTGCGGTCAACTGGCGTGCCACGAGGGCGCCGGGACGAACTTCGCCATCGGCAAAGTGCACGTCAATCCGGAAGAAGAGGAGTCGGGGATGGTCTATTACGTCTCGACTTTCTTCCGCTACTTCACAGCCTTGGTGATACTCGGCCTCGTGGTTCACATCGCGCTGGACCTCGGGAGGCGATTCTTGGGAATCAAAAAGCAAAAGAGCGGCAAAGAGGGCGAATCCGCCGGGAAGGAGGGAAGCTGAGATGGCAAAGGAGCGCGATCTTCTCTCCATTGAGACTTTCGTAAGGCAGCTGGCAATTGAGCTTGAGGACGAGCTGCTGGCAGAACTGGAAATCCGGCGCACACGCGAGCTGAAGCGGGTGCTACGCGATGCCATTCGCGAGACACTGGACGGAAGGTTTCGAGCCGGACTGCGAGACGATATCGAGTCGGCCAGATCGGAAGCCCGTGCAGCGATCGCTCCCGTCATCGAGGAGATAAAGGAACGGCAGAGACCGCGGAAGGAGGAACGGCAGTTCCAGCGTATCAGCCTCAGCGTCCGCCTGCAGCACATGCTGATGGCCGTCTCAGTTGTCTTCCTGATTGTCACCGGCCTGCCGCTGAAGTTCCCCGACATCGGGATATCCCAGGCGGTCATGCAGCTGATGGGCGGCATCCAGAATTCCACACTGATCCATCGCATCGCCGCATGCGGCCTGATCACCGTAGGCGTCTGGCACCTGATCTACATCATCTTCTTCCCGCCCGGCAGACGCGACTTCACGCTGATGCTCCCCAACCTTAAGGATGTCAGGGACTTCGGGCAGATGATGATGTTCTACTTCGGCCGCCGGGGCGAAAAACCGAGGTTCGGGCGCTTCAGCTATGTCGAGAAGTTCGATTACTGGGCCGTCTACTGGGGTTGCATCATCATGATCGGCACAGGAATCCTGCTCTGGAGCCCGGAATTCACTTTCTCCTACTTCCCGAAGTATCTCTACGACATCGCCAAAGAGGTGCACAGCGACGAAGCGTTGTTGGCGACGCTGGCCATTGTCATCTGGCATTTCTACAACGTTCATTTCAATCCATCAGTCTTCCCGGGCAGCCTGCTCTGGTTCCACGGCCGCCTCCCGGAGCACGAGATAAAGGAAGAGCACCCACTTGAGTATGAGGAAATCATAGCCAAAGAAGCGGCGGAAGCCGAAGCGAAAACGGAGGGTAAGGGATGAGGCTCTGGCGCTCTTTCACGCTTTTCCTGCGCAGCCATAAACGCGGGCTGTTGGTTACTCTCGCCGTCTTCGTCGGCCTTTACATCCTGCTCAACGCAAGCTTTTATGCCGTCTCCATGAGCGACGCTTCCTGCACCGTGTGCCACTTCATCACCCCCTATCACCGCTCTTGGCAGCAGAGCTCTCACGAGGGCGTCGCCTGCGTCCGCTGCCACGACCTCGGCTTCGGTTACTTCACCAGCGCGCTGTTCAAGACCGCCACCGGGCTCTACAACCCGCGCCCCGTCACCGTTGTGAAAAATGAAGCCTGCCTGCAGAGCGACTGCCATCAACTCCAGGTGGTCTACCGCTCGACCGGCTTGCGCCAACGAGTCGCTTTCGACCACCGCTCGCACCTGCGCAAAATGCGGCGCGGAGAGAAACTCTGGTGCACCTCCTGCCATTCATCCTACGGATCTAAGGGAACACATTTCGCCACCAACGAAGCCACCTGCTTCATTTGCCACTTCAAGGGCGCGGAGCAGGGCCGCTCGGTCACCGAATGCTCGACCTGCCACACCGCTCCCGCCGAAGTAGTGGAGCATTCCGGCTTTCGCTTCAACCACCAGGCTTACGTCTCTCTCGGCGTCAGTTGCGAGGAGTGCCACATAAAGATCACCCGCGGCGACGCCAACGCCGATCCCGACCGCTGCCACGACTGCCACTCCGAGCGCCTCGGCGGCTTCGACAACTTCGAGCTGATGCACGACAAGCACGTTTCGGAAAGAGGAATCAGCTGCTTCCGCTGCCACAGCGAAATCGAGCACGGCTCGGTGGAGTTCATCAGCGTCCTCGACGTGCAGTGCGCCAACTGCCATTCGGAGCTCCACTCGCCGCAGAAGGAACTCTACATGGGTGTCGGTGGCAAGGGACTGGCCGATGTGCCCAGCCGCATGTTCGCCGCCAAGGTCAGCTGCGAAGGTTGCCACACCGCCGGCGCGGGCGCGGCGAAAAAAGTATCCTATGAAGAACATCGCCAGGCCTGCGTGCGCTGCCACGGTGAGGGCTACGACCTGATGCTCGACGACTGGATGCGCGAGATGAAAAACGCGCTCGACTACGTCGCGCCGTTGGAGCGGTCTGCAAACAACATTCTTGCATCGCTCGATCAATCCAATCCGCGCGATGCCGAGACCGCCGAGTTCATTCGCGATGCTCTTGCTAACATAGACCTCGCTCGCAGCGGCATCGGAGCCCACAACGCAGAGTACGCGATCAAGATGATCGACACCGGCATCGACCAGATCTCTCTCGCACACCAGCAGCTCGGGCGAAGGCTGAGCCCGGGCGCGAGGCCGGCTGTATTGGTAAAGCCCGACGGCTATTGCACCTCCCTTTGCCACAACCGCATCGCCAGCCATGGTGTCGAGTTCTTCGCGGAAATGGAAATCGACTTCGATCACGAAGCGCATGAGCATGTCTCCTGCACCCGCTGCCACTCGGCACAGAAACACAAGCAGAGGATAATCAGCAAGGGCGAGTGTATGTCCTGTCATCACACCGAGGAAGGGCAGGAGTACGGCGTCGGCTGCAGCGATTGCCATGGAGCCGTTGCTGCGCTTTACCAAGGGACAGCGCGCGTGCCCGGCGTGGAGATCGAGCCCGATGTGATGGCTGAGAGCGACGTCTCATGCGTCGGCTGCCACCAGGTCTCTGCTGCGGGCGAAACACTGCAGACAATTCTGCAGCGCTGCAACAAGTGCCATGAGGAATGGGAAGCGGAGCCCTATCCGGTCGATGACTACTTCGTCGAGAACGAGGTCGCGCTGCAGCGCAGCAGCGACAGGCTCTTGGTTGAGCTGGAGAGAAGCCGTGTCGCCGTCGACACGCTCGAAAGGCAGGGCAGGGACACCGCCGAGATGAAACAGCTGCTTAGCCGGGCATCAGAGGCTGTCAACGCGGTGATGCGCGGCAAGTATCACCACAACTTCCCCGCCGCCGAAGCAATCCTCACAAAAGCCGGGGAGCTTTTGAAACAGCTGGAATCATTGACGGGAAACTGATAACAAAAGCTCGAAATTTCAGCGTCCGATTGCCGCGTTGAGATTCTCCTCCGCCGCATCCAGCAGCGCTTCGGAATAGCCCCAGTTATGCGCCCAGCCGTGCGCCTGTTCGATGAACTCGATGTCGTAAGCCGCGTCGTCGACCGCTTTGCGGAGCGCTTCACCGCGGGGTCCCGTTGCCACACGTGACAAGCTGCGAGCGCTGCCCAGCAGTCCCTTTACCTCTCTCAGGCGCTCCTTTACACCGCTGGTATAGTCCTGAAGCGCTTCCCAGTAATCTTCTGCATCCTCGCCGTGGCAATTGTTGCATCCCTCGCGCGAGATCATGCGGCTGTATCCGAGCCATTGCGATCCTTTGCTCTTGTCGACTGCGCCGTAATGGCAGCCGGAGCAATCGACCATGCGGCTGTACTTGACGCTGGGCATCCGCTCCTCAACTTCACGGCCACCGACGCCGAGATACATGCTCCGCTGGCCGTTGTGCAACGAGTCGTGGCAACGGTTACACGCTTGCTCCATGCCGAGGAACTGGGTCTGTACCTCGTGGCGGATCGCCTCGTGACAGCGTTCGCAGGTTACGTTGTGCTCCGTAATGTGATTGTCGTGGATGAACTCGATATCGTTGAACCTGTTCAGGTGCTCCGGCACGTTATGGCAATCAAAACAACGGTCCTTTTTCGCTGCGCCATCGCCTTGAATTGCGTTTACGTGGCAACTGCGGCAATCGACATTGCGGTCAGCAATGAACTCGCCGTGGTCGAACGAGACGGTATCCACGGTCTTGGAGGCATCGGTAGGATCCGGTACTTTGTGCTCTAACGTCTTGTCGGGCAGGCGCTTGTGGCACAGCCTACAGGCCGACAGCTTTGCCACATCCTCAGTAATCGACTCCCTGAAATGGCAGAGGTAACAAGTGGAAGTGGTAACCTCCATATGGGTGCCGACAACCATCTGCGCGTGACACGAAGTGCAGCGAAGATGCCTGCCGCGGCGGATCTGGGTCAGGTGTGGTCGATGGTCGAAAACGACATGGTTTTTGAATTCCTCGGTGCTGTAAGCCTCAACCAGCCGCTTGCTGTGGCAACCGGAGCGCAGGCAGGAACTGTCTTCGATCTCTGCGTAGGGCTTGGAACTGTATGTGCGGGTGACGTATTTGAAGACCTGAAGCATCCCCTGGATTTTGGCGTCCCAAACCGCGCCTTGCTCGGGTGAAATGTGACATTCGGTGCATGCGGCGAAATTGTGCTTGGAAGTCTCCCAAGCCTTGTAATAAGGCTCCATGATATGACAACTGCCGCAGAATCCCGGCGTATTACTGTACTCGTAGAAACCGAACGCAAGCAGGAACATGGCAACAAAGATTATCAACAGAACCCAAGGCCAACGGCGGCGCTTGCGCTTAGGTTTTTCTTCGGCTGGCTCGGTATCCTCGCGCTCCGGCTCCGAAGCTATAGACTGATTATGCTCGGATTCATCCATCGATTTCCCCTGTAGGTGTTGATAAGGAGTTTATAGCGAAATGGGGGACAACTCAATCCCTTCTGACAAGCCCGAGCATCATTCGAATTTGGAGGCAACTTTGGCTGTCGCTTTTACGTCTTTAGAATTGTGAAAGAATTCTCATGTTGCGCTAGCTTCAATTAGCTCAGCGGAGGGGGGAAACATGATCGGACGCCTTGCCGCACTGACGTTCAAGAATCACATTCTCACGCTCAGGTTTGCGATCGGTGTGGCGATGGCTGTGCTGATGGTCGTCGCCGTAACGCTGGTCCAGATCCAGGACTACGAAGCGCGTGCGCAAGCCGCTGCGCAGTTTCAGCGCACACGCTTGGAAATCCGCGAGCGGACGACCGCTTGGAGCATGGTGCGGACCGTGCTTGAGGTGCCACCTTCGCAACTCTCGTTCATCGCCAAGGGGATTTCCAATGCCGCCCCGAACAACATCGAGATCAGCGCCGGCAGGCCGGCCACGCTGTTGGAGATGGGATACTACCACGCCGCCAATCCGCTGCTCGATTTCCTGCCGGACCCCGACGTCGCCGGCATCGTGGCCTTCTTCTTCAGCTTCCTGGCGATCCTGCTCTCCTACGACCTGATCAGCGGCTCGCGCGAACAGGGCATGCTGCGCTCCCTGCTGGCGGCCGGCGTCGGCCGGCTGCAACTGCTCGCCGGCCTGGCACTAGGAGGGCTGGCGACGCTGGCCCTGATCGTCCTGCTGAGTATCGGTGCGGTCGCGGCCACTTTGCAGTGGGCCTCGCAGATCCAGCTCGAAGGAGGCGTGCTCGCCGGGCTGGCGATAATCACGTTCGAAATCCTGCTCTACTGCCTGCTGTTCTACGCGATCGGGCTGCTCTGCTCCTGCCTTTGCAGGCGCTCCAACCTCTCATTGCTCTTCGCGCTGCTGGCCTGGGTCGTGCTGGTGCTGGCCGTGCCCGCGTTGGCGACCCAGGTCGTGGTCCAGCTCGATCCGCTGCCGACGATGGAATCGTTGGAGAAAACAACAAGGGAAATCGACATCGAGTTCCAGCAGCAGTTAAATAATTACAATCAGGAGCACTCTCCCTTCAGGACCAATCGAAACCTCTACTATGGGTGGAACACCGGCAACATTTTCGATTACGGAGTTCGCAACGCGCACTTCGTCGTCCGCTCCCCGTTCCAGGAGGTCATCGATTTCCGGCGCGACGTGCGCGCGTTCATGGAACCGCTGCGCGAGCGGGCGATGAGCCGCATCGAGCAGCTTCAACGCGAGCAGGAGATCCTGATGAATCGGCAGGTTGAGAAGGCGGCCCTGCTCGGCAGCGTCTCGCCCGCGTCGGTTTTGCGCCGCCTCTGCGCCGTGGCCGCCGGAACCGACCAGGTTTCAATGGAACGATTCGTCGAGAGCGCACGCCAGCTTCGGCGTGAATACGTCGCCTTCCAGCGTTCGAAGGGCTACGGCAGCCTCGATTTCACGACCGACCAGCACCGCGACCAGCAACCGCTCGACCTCAGCGGGCTGCCGCCCCTACCCCGCTTCGAATGGAACATCACCACCGTCCTGGCCGACTCCGCTCTTGATATCTCACTGCTGATCGCCCCGCTTATCGTGATCTTCCTCGCGGTCGGTTTCATCTTCAAACGCTACGACGTGCGATAGGGAGGGGAACCATGTTCTGGACGCTATATCGGAAAGAGATCAAGCTCAGCCTGCGCTCCACGCGCTTCGTCCTCGCACTGGCCATCATCATGGCCGCATTCGCACTCTCGGGCATCATGGGCTCGGCTTCCTACCACAACCAGTTG
>DATKUA010000139.1:0-38048 GCA_035530855.1 Acidobacteriota bacterium
GGCTGATTCGGTAAGAACAGGCTGGATTTCGAGGCCGGAATCCTGCAGCCGCCTGAGCAGCTCGGCAGCTTTGTATGCGCCGATGCAGCCTGTTACTCCCAGGGCGACGAGACGTTTTTTTTCCTCGGCCATTGGTTAAACTTTAAACAGGAAACCGCCACAGGCAGAAGCTAATCCACCTTTTCTTCTTCCTGCTTGGTTTTGCTTTCCAGCACCTCAAACTCTATCAGACCCTGAACCACTTCCTCCATTGCGACGGAGGTGAATTTCGTGAACTTCTCTTCATCAATTTTGGCCTTTGCGCCTTTTTGCAGCATGTCACAACGCTGCGCGGCAATCGTGATGAACCTGTATTTGCTGTCGATATTTTCCGGTAAATTCTTCATTCTTAACAACACCTCTTTATGGCAGATTAATTCACGGCGGGCGTATTATAATGAAACACCGAAAGAACGCAAGGTCTCTCGCACATCCGGCATATCGTGCCGGAGGCTTGACCGCTCCGCTCTGATTATGGATCTCACCTCTTCGACGGCCTCCTCCAAGTTGTCATTTATAACGGCATAGTCATAACCTTGCCAGTGCTCGATCTCCTTCGCTGCAATTGACAGGCGGCGTTCAAGTTGTTCCCGACTTTCCGTACCCCGATTCTGCAGCCTCTGTTTCATAATGTCCCTTGAAGGCGGCAGGATGAATATCCTCACAGCGTCTGGCAGCGCTCGCTTGACCATATCCGCGCCCTGGACGTCGATGTCCATCAACACATCTTTACCACGTTCGAGAATCCGCTCGGTGACGATCCTGTCGGTGCCATAATAATGGCCGTGGACGACGGCACATTCGAGAAAGTCGCCCCGATCGCTTTTGCGCTTGAATTCATCGTCGCTGACAAAATGGTAGTCGATGCCTTCGCGTTCGCTCTCTCGAGGTTTGCGTGAGGTGTAGGAGACCGAGAAATGCAGCAGCGGGTCGCAGTCGAGAATTCTGTGGCAAATTGTAGTTTTCCCGCCGCCCGACGGTGAGGCCACGATGAAAACTATACCGCGCCGTTGCTTGACTTGTTTGCTCATGGTCTAAACTTCAATTCCTATTCTATGTTCTGAACCTGTTCGCGGATCTTTTCAATCTCCGATTTTATCTCGACTACGGAACTGCTCATGTCCGCCTTCCGTCCCTTGGCTCCGATGGTATTGATCTCGCGATTCATCTCCTGGATCAGAAAATCGAGCTTCTTGCCGACCGCTTTATCGCTGTCGAGCAGTTGTAGGGCTTGGTTGAGGTGGCTGCGCAGCCTTACGATTTCCTCTGTAATGTCGCTGCGCTCGACAAGTATCGCGACCTCCTGCTCGAGGCGCTCAGGATCCAGGTTGAGGCCGTTGGTCAACTCAGCCACCCTTTCGTTGAGCCGCCGTAAATACTCTTCTGTAACCTTGTCTGTCTGGGATTCGATTCCATCCAGGATTTCGCTGCAGGCGGAGAATCGTTTTAACAAATCCTCTCGAATATTTTTGCCTTCGGTTTCCCGCATGTTAATCATGTCTTTGATGGCCGCTTCCGCGGTATCGCCCAAACGGGCGAGCAGCCTGTCGGGATCCTCGAGCGGTCTGGATTCGATTGAAAGAACGCCGTTGATCCCCAGCAGAGTTGCCGCATCGATACCGCCGTCTATTTCAGGGAGATCTCCGAGATAAGATGTTTGCGCCAGGACGGCATCGATAATCTGCGTGTTCAGAGTCGCGGTCACGGTGTCGTGCCTCAAGTCTTTTATCTCAAAAAAGAGGTCGACTTTGCCGCGTTCCAGCAACTGCTGCAGTCGCTGGCGCAACGGATGCTCGAAATCGTAAAAAGCCGAGGGTAGCCTAAGGTTGAGATCGAGATATCTATTGTTTACCGAGCGGACTCGAACCTCTATATCGAACTCATCGTTGGTTGTCCTGGCGTTGCCGACGCCTGTCATGCTCTTGATCATTTTTACCCTTCTGCCGTATCAATTCTGGTGTCTTCATGATTGCTCCGCAGACTATTATTTACCTGCTCGTCGAAGAATTCGGGGAACTGCAGCCGGTAGAGCTTGGTGTACAATCCGTTGAGTCCGAGCAATTCCTCATGGGTGCCTCTCTCGACAATGCTGCCGCGGTCGAGGACTATTATCTGGTCGGCCCGGCGCACGGTCGAGAGCCTGTGGGCGATGACGAATGTTGTCCTGCTTGACATCAGGTTTTCCAGCGCGCTCTGGACAAGGCGCTCCGACTCGCTGTCGAGCGATGAGGTCGCCTCATCGAGGATGAGAATCTGCGGATCGCGCAGCAGCGCTCTGGCGATGGCCAAGCGTTGCTTCTCGCCACCTGAGAGCCGCACGCCCCTTTCCCCGATTACCGTGTCGTAACCCTCCGACATGCGCCGGATAAATTCGTCGGCATACGCGGCCTTGGCCGCTTCAAGCACCTTTCCGAACTCTACCGAGCCATTGGCGCCGTAAGCAATGTTGCTCCGGACAGAGCCGTTGAAAAGGATTGTCTCCTGCGTGACGATGCCTATCGAGTCTCTGAGGCTCGAGAGGGTAAACTCCCTGCTATCCTTGCCATCGACAAGGATTTCGCCACTTGTGACGTCATCGAATCTTGGCAGCAGATTTACCAAAGTGGTCTTGCCGGCGCCGCTGATGCCGACGATTGCGCAGACGGTACCCTTGGGAACGGTTAAGGAGATATCGTTCAGGATGGTGCGATCGGAGTAGCTGAAACTGACGTTACGGAACTCGATTTTTTCTTCGAACGGAGGCATCGTGACGGCGCCGGGACTCTCGAAAATCTCTTCTTCGAGATCCATGATCTCGCTGATTCGCTCGACGGCGGCGAGCGCCTGCTGGATGTTGTTGTTGACGCGGCTGAGCCTTTTGATGGGGTTGTACATGCCGTAGAGGGCAGCTAGAATTACCCCCAGTTCGCCGACGGTCATCGCCCCCGTGGAAATCTGGGTAAATCCCCAGTAAATGATGAAACCGACGCCGAACGCGCCAATTATCTCCATTACGGGGCCTGTGAGGGAGAAGTACTTTGTAGCCCTCAAGTTGACGTTAAGCAGGCTTTCGTTCTCGTCACTGAAGAGCTTCTTTTCGTGTTCCTCGGCGCTGAAAGCTTTTACGATTCGTATGCCCGAGAAGGTTTCGTGCAGCCTTGTCGCCAAGCCCTCCATGTACTCCTGGCCGCTGCGGCTGGTCGCCCGAAGCCGCTTGCCGAACTGGAAGACCGGAAGGAGAATCACCGGCGCAACCAGCAGAGAAATGACTGCCAGCTGCCAGTTGAGGTAAATGATCAGCAGGCCGAGCCCGACGACAGTAAGCGCCTCCCTCATCAGGTCGGCAATGCTCGTACTGACGGCGAACTGGATCCGCTCGACGTCGTTCGTCACGCGGCTGATAAGACCTCCCGTGGCCCTCCTGCGAAAGAAGCTAATCGGCTTGATGATCAGGCTGTTGAACAGGCCGTTTCTGATGTCACGGACTGCTCCCTGCCCGACAGCAGCCATCAAGTAGTTCCCGAAGTAGGAGAACACGCCCTTCACGGCGAAAATCAGGACCAGAACTATGGGGACCAGGACCGCAGGCTGACGCATCCACTCAGGGAGGAACGTATCGAGTTTGAAGATTTTGACAGCCAGGGTTAGAGCATCTTCCTTGCTCGAAGAGCGCAGTTCAAGATTTTCAACGCTCTCTTCTCCTGCCATAAAATTGCTGTTGCTGATTACTTCGTCGAAGATCGGCTTGACGAGCGAGGTGAACGCGACAATACAGGCGGTAACCAATAGCAGGCAGATAAGCGCGAGCATGAATCGCCCCAAGTAGGGCTTCAACATCCCGATCAGACGGAGAAAACTCTTCATCCTTTCCCCAGAAACTCCACGACATGGTGAGCCGCTCTTGCGGCAGCCCCCGGTTCTCCAAGTGCCTGCTTGACCTCTATGAGCCGGCGACGGATTCTATCATATCTATCTGAATTCTCAAGGATTAACGCCGCTTCGGCCGAGATCGCCTCGGCGTTGCAACGGCTTTGCAATAATTCCGGATATACTTCTTCGCCAAGGATGATGTTAGGCAGCGAGACGTATTTGACAGTCATCAGCAGGCGTGCGAGCAGAGACGTGAGCAGGGAGGCTCGGTAAACCACCACAGCTGGCACTCCAAGGATGGCTGCCTCCAACGCTGCCGTGCCTGATGCCATGATAAGTAGATCGGCGGCAGCCATGGCAGAGTAGTGATCTTCCTTGATTACAGTGGTTCGCCTACTACCCAGCTCTTGCTCAATTTCCTTTTCCCGACCCGGCGCTGCAACGATGATTTGCTGAGTATAGCCGCGGGATCGAAGCCGATCCGAAGCCTCGAGAATCGGGGGGAGCAACGTGCGTATCTCACTGTCGCGGCTCCCCGGCATCAATCCGACAACCTTTGCAGACGGATCGAATCCAAGCGATCCAAGATAGTCTTCTCGGCCCTTGTCAGCCGCGACTTTCTCGATCAGCGGGTGGCCGACATGGATGGTCTCTACGCCGTTTTTCCGATAAAGCTCTTCCTCAAAATCGAACAGGACGAGCATCAGGTCGACATAACGCTTCACCCAACGTATCCGGCCGGGCCTGCTGGCCCAGACCTGGGGGCTTACGTAATACAAAATCCTGGCGCCTTGCCGTTTGAGCTTCTTTGCCAGCCTTAGATTAAAACCGCCGTAATCGACGAGAAAAGCGATATCCGCGCCTCTGCGTCGCCACTCTTCGAGAAGTTTTTTTCTCAAGCGTTTTAGTTTCAGAAGTGAGGAGATGATCTCCGATGTGCCGAAAAGTGCGGTTTCCGAGATATCAGTGATGATATCCGCTCCGGCTGCGCGCAGTGAGCCTCCCCCGACACCAAATATTTCAAACTCCCCAATCAACCGACGTAGCTCGACAAACACCTCGGCGGCTCGCTGGTCGCCTGAGGTTTCGCCTGTAACGACCATAATACTTGGAGTCTTGCCTGACATTGTTCCCTTCCCTGTTTCGCAGTATAGCCGCCCGCATGGTTATCTGTCAGCCGGGTTTGACACTCGCGAATGTCGAATATAGGATGCGTCCGTTCGGGGGTGAGGAGATAAATTGAGGAATGAATTTAGGAAGATAAATCAAGCGAGGAAAATTTAATGGGCTTTGCCACCGATGCCATACACGGCGGCGACGGCAACGATGACGAAACAGGCGCCGTCACCCCACCAATACATCTCTCGACCACGTTCGCCAGGCACAGCGTAGAAGAGGGGCGCGATTACACGTACTCCCGCCATAACAACCCGACTCGTGAGCACTTGGAAAAGCTCGTTGCGCGCCTCGAGGGCGGGAGTGAAGGAATGGCCTTCGCCTCCGGCATGGCGGCAATCACGGCAATTTTCTCAACGTTCACCAACGGCGATCATTTTGTGGTCACCGATAACGTCTACAGCGGCACGTTCCGTGCTCTCCGCAAACTTCAGGAACACAACGGCGTCAAGATAACCTTCTCCGATAGCTCGAACCTGGTTGCTTTCAAACATTCCCTGACCGACGAGACGAAGCTGGTGTTCATCGAGACGCCTACGAATCCGCTGCTCAAGGTAAGCGATATCTCAAGTATCGCCGAGGCCGCTCACGAGCGCGGCTCGCTGCTGTGCGTGGACAACTCATGCCTGACTCCTTACCTGCAGCAACCGCTCTCTCTAGGAGCCGATCTGGTGATTCACAGCACGT
Source organism: Acidobacteriota bacterium (assembly GCA_035530855.1). Taxonomy (GTDB): domain Bacteria; phylum Acidobacteriota; class DATKUA01; order DATKUA01; family DATKUA01; genus DATKUA01. The sequence goes on from DATKUA010000139.1 coordinate 5,752, forward strand.
CAAAATATTTCAGCGGTCATAGCGATACAATCGGCGGAGTGGTTATTACCAGCAACCAGGAGATCGCCGCCGCATTGCGGTCCATTCAGAGCGTGAACGGAGCGGTACTGAGCCCATTCGACTGCTGGCTGCTGATGCGCGGGATAAAAACTCTTGCACTGCGGATGAATCGCCACAGCGAGAACGGCCAGCTGATTGCCGAGTACCTCAGCAATCACCCCAAGGTCTCCAAGGTTTACTATCCCGGTTTACCCAGCCAGCCCAACAGTGAGCTTGCCAGAAGGCAGAGCAGCGGATCCGGCGGCATCGTATCAGTGGAGCTTGAGGATCAAGCACTGGCGATCCGTTTTCTCAACAGTCTGAAACTTTTCAGGCTGGCAGAAAGCGTTGGCGGCGTGGAGTCGATGGCCAGCCATCCCTACACAATGACTTTCGGGAAGCTCTCCGTCGAGGAGAAGGACCATATGGGGATTCTACCCCAGCTTGTCCGCCTTTCGGCCGGCATCGAGGATGTAGAAGATCTCATCGAAGACATCGACAACGCCTTCGAGAAAGCCAGTTAGCCGACAATAAAGGGTTCCTACTCTGAAATATCTCCCGTACCGCCGTCAAGACAATTGTCAATCCAATTGAGGAATTTCTCGCTGCCCTCCAGCACTGGCAAGGCGATGATTTCGGGGCATTCGTAGTCGATGATTTCGGTAATTGTTTCCACAACCTGGTCGAACGTGTCTCTCCGGGTCTTGATTATCAGCAGCGATTCGTGGTCGTCACAGACCTTACCCTTCCAACGAAAAACAGATCTCAAGCGAGGAATCATATTGACGCACGCTGCGCAACGGTTTTCTACGAGCTCCTGAGCGATATCGAGCGCCATGTCCTCTGAGCCGACAGATGTCAGCACAACAATTTTGTCATCTGCTGCCATTACCCAACCTTCCAGAAATGTAATCCTTTATTTTGTTCAGTGTTCCGCCCTTGTTGCCCTCGAGCGAGCAGGAAGAGATTACATTTTATTAGAATATATACTGTTAATCCAGAGCATAAATGAAATGAGTGGAGAATTACTCTTTCGGCGGAGCGGCGGTTGTTATTCCGGCCAATTGATCGGCTGGATCAGCTGGTCATCCGCGTGACGGCTGAAATACTCTCTTATCTGCTTAACATCCTTCGTGATCTGGGCTTTTAGCGCTTCAACGCTATCGAACTTAATGTCCTCTCGCATTTTCTTGAAGAAGTCGACAGAGATGGTCTGACCGTAGAGCGAACCCTGGAAGTCGATCAGATGGGTCTCAATCACCAGCTTATCACCCTCGAAAGTAGGTCTTGTGCCGATGTAGGTTGCTGCGGGATAGCGTGTCTTGTCTACCTGAACTGCGCTGGCATAGATGCCCTTAACCGGTATTAGTTCGTTGTCGGGGCTGACGTTGCTGGTGGGGAAACTCAGCAGCTCGGTACCACGGTGGGTGTCGGGATAAACACTTCCGCTGATGCGATATGGCCTGCCCAGCAGCCCCATGACCAACTCCATTTCACCCTTTGCTATCGCCTGTCTGATGAACGAGCTCGAGACAAAAGTGTAGCGATAGCGGACGTCATCTATCTCTTCGACTTTGAAACCGTGCTCCCCGGCCATTTTCCGGAGCATTTCGACATTGCCGCCGGCTCCTTTACCGAACCGGAATTTTGAACTGACAATGAGCCGCTCGACCGCCAGCTTGTTCAATAGCAGCTTGACGACGAAATCCTCGTGAGTGATCTCTGCGAATTCCGAATTAAACGGCTGGACGACCAAAATATCTACGCCGATTCGGCCTATCAGCTCGATGCGTTGATTCAGGCTGGTAATCATCGGGAGAGCCTTTTCGCGGCTGAAGAAGGCTCGTGTGTGGGGTGAAAAGGTGACGACGACGCTCGTGCCGCCCGCTTTTCTGGCACGTTCCACCGCAAGGCCTATCACCTGCTGATGGCCAATGTGAACGCCGTCGAAATTGCCAATGGTAACTACGGCGCCCTTGGGCGGCACGGTGATTTCCTCGAATCCGTGGTAGATTTTCATAACTCTATCGTAAGACCGTCGTAGGCCGGTGCGATCCGGCCCGGAAGTTCGGCACAAAGCTTTTCGTAATCCATCTCGTGCGACATGTGCGTCAGCAGCGCGCGCTTGGGCTTGACTTGGTCGATGACTCGCAACACGTCCTGATAACCTAAATGCTTGGGATGGGGTTTATACCTCAAAGCGTTGATAATTAGCAAATCAAGATTTTTCATCTGCGAAATTGTCTCGTCGGGTACTTCGCTGGCATCGGTGACGTATGCCACCCCGCCGAAACGATAACCGATGATCTTATCCCTGTCGTGCCATAAATCGAGCGGCTGGAATTCGAGACCGAACAGCTCGAAAGGCCCCTCGATTTCAATTCTTGTTATTCGATTCTTCTTACCACCCCACATTTTCGATTCGAATAGATATCCGAAAATCCTGTCCAGTCTGGCCATGGTTTCTTTTGTCGCGTAGAGGAGAATCTGCTCGCGGTTTAGATCGGTGATTATCCTCAGGTCATCCATTCCCATGCAGTGATCGGCGTGAGCATGGGTCATCAAGACGGCGTCGACCCGGCGCACCTCGTTGTCCAGCGCCTGCAGCCGGAACTCCGGAGCGATATCGATCAAAACGCTGCGGTCCGAGTATTCAAGCCGGATCGAGGGGCGGTATCTGCGATTGCGGGGATCAGAGGAATTGCAGACGGTGCAGGAACATCCGATCATCGGCACTCCCAGTGATCCGCCGGTGCCGAGAAAGGTGATCTTCAATCCCAGGATCTTCTGCGGAGCTTCGATTTCTTCTCGAAGGCCAGCTTTCTCAGGGCTATTTTCGCTCGTTCTATGTTCTCGCACAGCGGGACCATCTTCTCCATGCTGTCGGCTGAGAGTAGCTTGTTGAGTTCACGGCGCGGTCCGACAATGGCCGTAAGAGTGCCGATATCCTCCAACCTGTTTTTACTCGCGAAGATCAGGCCGAGGCTTGATACCGACAAGTGGGTAACGCGACATAGATCGACAACCATGAATGAACATGCATGCTCGACGACCAGGTCGATGCCTTTCTTCAATTCGACTATCGACAATTTTTCCATGTTGCCGGAAAAGCTGAGTATCCCGTAATCACCATCTTTTATAAAACCGAGATTCATCAGAGCATATCCCCAGGTGTACTGGGGAATTATATGGCCATGGCGGGCAGCCAGCAAGGGAAGCAGCAAATCATGATATTGTTAGAAGTGAGAGAAACCGGCCGGGATGAGGTGTTCGACAGTCCCGTCACTGCGGACAAGCTGAATTCTCTCCAATGCGGTAACCATATTCCCGATCCTGAACAACCCGCCCGCGGTTTCGAGTGCCGCTCTGTTATCCGGATGCGAAGTGAAGAGGAGTCCGTAGTCCTCGCCGCCGTGCAACGCTAACCTGAAGGGATCATCATCCTGATCCGCCGGCATTTCCGGAAGCGGAATCCACTTCTCGTAGATCATTGCTCCGAGCTTCGATGCTTCGCCGACGTGCCCCAGATCGATGACTAGCCCGTCGGATGTGTCTATGCAGGCGTTTGCCAAGCGCTCCGCCGCCAGTTTTCGCCCCAGTGAGAGGCAAGGCTCGGGTCTAAGGTGACGTCCGACGGCTGCCTCAGCGACGGCAGAAGAAGAATCTGATTTGTCCGATAATATCTTCAGCCCGAGAGCCGATACTCCCGGGACCGCGCTGATCCAGATGTCGTCGCCTTCATTCGCGGCGTCGCGCAACAGGACTTGTGATTCCGGCACGGTGCCCATCACGGTCACCGAGATTGTTATCGAGCCATTGCTTCCGCAGGTATCGCCGCCGATCAGGGGGCAACCGTATTTTTCGCAGATATCTGTAAAGCCATTGCGGAAATTGCAAATCCATTGCTCCGGCAGAGTCCGCGGAAGAGAGAGGCAAAGCAGGCACGCAACCGGCTCTCCCCCCATGGCAGCAATGTCGCTCAGGTTCACGGCAAGCGATTTGTATCCCAGGTCGTAGGGGGAGCCGAAGCCGCGTTCGAAATGGACTCCCTCAACCAGCATGTCGGTGGTCCAGAGGAGCAATTTGCCGTCAGGTTGCTTGATGACGGCGCAGTCGTCACCGATGGATTTGACAATGAGATTGCCAGTTAGATCGGACCTGAAGAGGTCAATAATCCCCTGTTCACCTAATTTCCTTATATCAGACATGATTTGACCGGTCAGGCTTTCTTGTCGGTGGCTTTCCCGCCGCCCTTCCGCTTGTCCCCAGGGCTTGCTTTTTTCCCGGTATTAATGGCTTCTTTGATCACTTCATCTATATGCGATGCAAAGATAAAATTCATACCTTCGCGCAATTCCTGCTGGATTTCCGCCACGTCCTTCTCATTCCGCCGGGGGAGGATTACGGTTTTAATTCCCATCCGCCTGGCCGCCAGAACTTTCTCTTTTATGCCGCCCACCGGCAGGATCGTACCGCGCAAGGTGATTTCGCCGGTCATTGCAATCTCCTTGCGTATCGGCTTGCCTGTGAAAGCTGAAATCAACGCTATCGCAATAGTGACACCGGCCGAGGGGCCGTCCTTGGGAATCGCACCCTCAGGGACATGGATGTGAACGTCGTGTTTGGAGAAGTCGAACTTGCTTAAGCCGAGCTCGGTTGCCTTTGCTTTGGTGTAGCTCATCGCGGCTCTCGCGCTCTCCTGCATGACATCACCGAGCTGGCCGGTGAGCGTCAGGGCGCCCGAACCTTTCATCGGAATGGTTTCGATGAAGAGGATGTCACCTCCGGTCGGGGTCCAGGCCAGTCCTGTCGCGACTCCGATCTGGTCTCGCGCAAGCATCTCTTCAGGGAGAAATCTGACCGAGCCCAGAAACTCGCTGACGTTCTTGCCGGTGACCGTAACGCGCCCGCGTTTGCCCTCGGCGACTCTGCGGGCGACCTTGCGGCAGATCGAGGCAATCTCGCGCTCCAGATTTCTGACTCCTGCTTCGATGGTGTACGACTTGATGATGGTGCCAAGCCCCTCGTCGGTAATGCGAAGCTGATTGGCGGTGATGCCGTTCGAACGTCGCTGGCGCGGTATCAGGTATCTGTTGGCGATATGCAGTTTCTCCAGTTCTGTATAGCCGGGCAGTCTGATGATTTCCATCCTGTCGAGGAAGGCGGGCTGGATCGTGTCGAGTTGGTTTGCAGTGAGGATGAACATCACCTTGCTGAGATCGAAATCGACACCGATGTAGTTGTCCCTGAATGTCGAGTTCTGTTCCGGATCGAGAACCTCCAGCAAAGCCGAGGAGGGGTCGCCGCGGAAGTCGGCGCCTATCTTGTCGACCTCGTCCATCATGAAAACGGGGTTATTGGTGCCGGCCTGATTTATTCCTTGGATAATCCTTCCCGGCAGTGCTCCCACATAGGTTCTGCGGTGGCCGCGGATCTCCGCCTCGTCGCGGACTCCTCCGAGGCTGAGCCGGAGGAACTTGCGCCCGAGCGTCCGGGCGATGCTCTGGCCGAGGGATGTCTTGCCCACCCCCGGCGGGCCGACAAAGCAGAGGATCGGTCCGCGCATCGTATGTTTCTTCAGTTTCATTACGCCGAGGTGCTCGAGAATACGATCCTTTACTCTCTCAAGATCGTAGTGGTCCTCGTCTAAAATCTGCTTGGCCTTCTTAATGTCCAGGCGGTCTTTGCTCGATTTCGACCATGGCAGTTCGCACATCACATCGAGGTAATTCCTCAGCACTGCAGCCTCGGCGGCGTCAGGGTGCATCCGCCGCAGCTTGTCGAGCTGGCGTGAAGCCTCCAGTTGCGCTGCCTCCGGCATCCTCGCCTTCTTAATCCGCTCTTGAAGCTCATCGAACTCGTTCTCCAGTTCGCCGCCGACTCCCAACTCCTCTTGAATCGCCTTCATTTGCTGCCGCAAGAAGTACTCCCGCTGGCTCTTATCCATCTCGTTTTTAGCCTGGCTGGCGATACGCTGTTGCACAGCGAGGACCTGCAATTCAATGGCGTAGAACTTGTGAACAAGTTTGAGGCGGCGCAATGGATCGGTTTCCTCGAGAATCGACTGCGCCTGCTCGAGTTCGATGTCGAGAGTGGTCGCGGCGAGGTCGGCCAAGCGGCCGGGATCCTCAATATTGGAGGCAACCATCATCAGTTCCGCAGAGATAGTCTTACCGAGCGACACGGCCCGTTCCATTCCCTCCAGCAAATTGCGCATCCAGGCGGTAATCTCTGTGTCCTTCTCTTCCGGCTTTTCATCTTCCAGCTTCTCAATCGAAGCAATGCTGAACGGCTTGCGCTGGACAAACTCCCTGACCCTTGCACGCGTAAGTCCTTGAACGATTACACGTGTCCTGCCGTCTGGGAGCTTCAGCATCTTCATTATTGCTGCGGCTGTCCCTGTTTCGAACAGCGTCGGGTATTCCACCTCTTTTTCGCCGCTTTTCTCTGTAAGGAGCAGGATCAACCTGTCGCTGGAAAGAGCTGCATCAATTGCAGCCACCGATTCCTCGCGATTGATGAAAAGCGGCAGGACCATGAAGGGGTAAATAACTGTATCGGTCAGCGGCAGTACAGGTAAGTTATCGGGAAGCTCGAACTTCTCCTCACGGCCCTCATCCCTTTCTGACCGCTGCATTACCTGCTCCGGGCCGGGATCAATCCGATCGATTTCGTCCTTGTTTTTCTCAGCCAATTATCCTCAACCTTATAACTTCTTCTCCATCAGGCGCGATCTTCGGAAGCGTGATTCTCAATTCTCCGTCTTTAAGGCTGGCCGTTGCCTGTTGTGCATCGGCATCCTGGTCCAGAACGATCTCACAAGCGAACTCGCCGTACAAGCGCTCCATGCAGACAAAGCCGCAGCCTCCCGACGGAACACTCGGCGGGCGTTTGAAGCCCTTGACGTAAAGCACGCGTTCCCTGATTTCGGCAGACACGTCTAGAGCGACAACGCCCGGGAGTTCGAAGATGATTTCCAGCTCGCTCTCACTTTCGATAATATCAACGTTCGGTCGCCAAACGCCCGGCTTCTGAGCCAGACGCAACCGTTCGAGTTCCCGCAGCTGACGAAAGAGCGAGCTGAGTTGGCTTTCTATGTGTGAAATACCGATGAGATCGTCAATCATTTAATCAGAATGTTGCTTAAAGATTTTGTCGACTTCCGATTTTAGTTCTGTAATGTCACCGAAATCGCGATAAACCGAGGCGAAGCGCACATACGCGACTTCGTCCATTTCGTGCAGTCTCTCGATTATATAGTTGCCGATCACCTGAGACTCGATCTCCCTGCCGGGCGCGTCGTGGAGCATTGCCTCTATCGCGTTGACAATCTCCTCCAGCTGCGACATCGATATCGGTCGCTTCTTGAATGCCAGCACCAGGCCCTTGAGAACCTTCTGGCGGTCAAACGGCTCGCGGCGGCCGTCGCGCTTGATTACCATGTAGTCGATGTGGTCGATCGTCTCATAGCTCGTGAAACGCCTGCTGCAGAGATTGCACTCCCTGCGGCGGCGAATTACTTCTCCTTCGCGGCTCTCTCTAGAGTCAACCACCCTGTCGTTGTTCCCCCCGCAAAACGGACATTTCATCTGATTCCCTCCACAGCAATATGTAGTGATTTCGGGACCGCCCTGTTGCAAGTTTAGCGCCCGTTACAATTTATGGCAACAATACACACCCCACCCCGACAGACTTGCCAGGTCATCTCGGGAGAGTTAACATGCCGTCTCTCTGAATACGGTGCTGACAGTGACTGAAGAACTTATAGATATCACAGTATCGATACCGATCTACAATGAATGCGAGAACATCCTGCGCATCATCGATGAGCTGATGCCGGTGCTGGAAGGCTTGGGCCGGAGTTTCGAGATTCTGTTCGTCGACGACGGCAGCGAAGACGGCTCCTTCGAAATCCTCAAGGAATTGGCGCAACGCGATACACGGATCCGCGTCATCAGGTTCCGCCGTAATTTCGGCCAGACCGCCGCGCTCGACGCCGGTTTCAAGGAGGCCCGCGGCGAGATCATCATCACGATGGACGGCGACCTGCAGAACGACCCGGCCGACATCCCACGGCTGCTGCAGAAGATGGAGGAAGGTAATTTCGACATAGTCAGCGGCTGGCGCAAGGATCGCAAGGACAAGTTCATCACCAGGCGGATTCCCTCGATCATCGCCAACAGGTTGATTTCAAAGATAACCAGCGTCCTCCTGCACGACTATGGCTGCACACTCAAAGCCTACAAGCGTGAGCTGACCAGGTATTTCAACCTTTACGGCGAGATGCACCGCTTCATCCCCGCCATCGGGCGCTTCATCGGCGCCTCGATCGCGGAGTTGCCGGTAAATCACAGAGCCCGCAAGTTCGGCAAATCAAAATACAACCTCTCCAGAGTCGTTCGGGTTATTCTCGATCTGCTGACCGTGAAGTTCTTCAGCGGCTACCTGACGCAACCGCTCAAGATCATCGGGCGAATCGGACTGCTGTTCTTCCTCGTCGCTTTCGGCGCGCTCGGATGGGTGGTGTTCGATAAGGTAGTCAACAACCAGGACATGACCAACAGCCCATTCTTCTTCCTTTCCATTCTGGGATTCTTCAGTGGCCTGCAGCTTATGGTGTTCGGGCTGATAGCCGAGATTCTCGTGCGAACGTACTACGAGAGCCAGAACAAGCCGACATATAATATAAAAGAGCGGATTAACTGATCCCGGGGGAGTTGTTACTGATGGGCGTGGAGCCTGACGATAATGGCATCGGTCTCGAGTCGCGGAAAGAACTTCTCGGGATCGCTAGGGAATCTATGATCTACTTCTTGAAGCATCGTAAGCATCTTCCCTACGATTCCAAGAAACCTGAGTTGTTGAGCCATTCCGGCGCATTCGTGACTTTAAAGAAAGACGGCCAACTGCGAGGCTGCATCGGTTACATTACCTCGGAAAAACCGTTATACCTCACTGTCATCGAAGCGGCCGTATCCGCGGCTTTCAACGATCCGCGATTCCCCCCGGTGCGCGATGTCGAACTCGACTCGATCGAGATAGAGATTTCCGTACTCACTCCTCCCAAACGCGTCGATGATGTCGCCGAAATCGTCCCCGGACGCGACGGATTGATAATCAGCGACAGCTTTCATCGCGGCCTGCTTCTGCCTCAGGTCGCGACTGAGTATGATTGGGACCGCGAGACGTTTCTCAGCCATACCTGCCTCAAGGCGGGCTTGCCCGAGGATGCCTGGAAATCGGGGGTGAGTATCGAGCGATTCGAGGCGCTTGTGTTCAACGAGGCCGATCTCAAGTAGTTAGACTGAAAATTGTCGTACATAAATCGGCCGGCTGAGTTTTGTCAGCCGGCCGCTCATGTTGACAGGGCGAAACGATCAAGAATCGATCTGGAGATTGTTCTTCACTGAGATCACACCGAAAACTTCCCTCGCCCGGATCTCTGCGATGCGGCTGTCCATCCGGTTGGCAACCCTACCCTCGAGTGTGATGCGACCGTTCTTGACAATCACGTGGATGGAGCGCGGGAAGTTCTCGATCGCGTAGCGGAGCATTCGCGAGTCGCGATAGATATTTCTGGCAACTATGTAGCGGATCCTGCTGTCGGCCGAGGACACAGGCAGCGTTTCGATCCGGTTAACCACTTCCCTGACGCCTTCGACATCTTTAAGAATCGATTTCTCGAAGGAGTTCTTCTTATGGGGAGAGGTAACCTGACCCGCAAGCGTAACGACGCCGTCCTTGACGGCGATCTCGACGTTGTCAAAGACCGTGAAGTAGATGTGATGCTGGATCGTGCGCACGGCGTCGGCGAGGATGACCTCGTCGCTCTCCGTTTCTTTCGACTGTGCTGCAAGCGGAACTGCCAGCAGTGACAGACCCAAAATGGCGGCAAGTATCTTTTTACTCATTCTTATCTCCTGGTTTTCAAGTCCTCTGGATTAAATCTAGGGGAGATCGCATACGCCGACTGTAGTGATCATTACGCGCGATTAACGGCGTTACAGCAACAAGATAGCCCGATAAGGCAGGCTGCAAACCGGGAGATTGAAAAACCAACTATTCGACAGCGAGATTGTTTGTGACGTTCAGCACTCCACCGACTTCCCGGGCAATCGATTCAGCCAGGCGCCTGTCCATTTCGGTATTCACAACTCCTTCAAGTGTCACACGGCCGTTGCGAACTATCACGTGGATCGGCTTGGGAAAGTTGGCGATCGCGTATCTAAGCATCCTGTCGTCGTTGTAAATCTTGTAGGCGATGAGATACCGGATTCTGTCGTCGGTTGCTGATGGCGGAAGAATCTCTATTTCGCTTTTGACTTCCTTTACTGCCTCTACATGCTTGAGGATGGACTTCTTGTAGGATTCTATCTTGAAGTCTGCAGTCACCTGACCGAACAGAGTCACCACCCCGTTTTCGAGCTTGAAGGCGAGGTAGTCGTAAACCGTGTAGAACACATGTCTTTCGAGGACATTGCTGACATCAGCGGCAATTACCTCGTCCTTAGTTTTTTCTTGTTCCTGCGCCAACCCGCCGATGGCGGTCAGCAAAATGAGAGACGCAGCCGCTAAAAGCCTGAATTTCACCATTTCCAACCTCCTAGTTACGGGTATGGAGAGTGTGCTGAAGAATCCATCGCGTTGCATGTTCTGTAATTAAATACCCCCGCGTTATCTCTGATATTCCCTATTTTCCACCAACTCCACGGAAGTTGGGTGGGTAAAGCAGCGCGGTGATTTCTTGCTTATAAAAACGGAAGAAAGTATCATGCCGAAGTCAATGATCACTGGAAGAACGATTGGCATTCGTGCCTTTTCTGTCAGGATATCAACCAAACCGAGGTGAGGGATGAGACAAGCTGTAATTCTGAGCGCGGCAAGGACCGCCATCGGTAGTTTTCAGGGCACCCTATCCTCCTTGAGCGCGACCCAGCTTGGGTCGGTAGCTATCAAAGAGGCGATAACACGTTCGGGAGTTGAGCCCGCCAAGATCGACGACGTAATCATGGGAAATGTCGTGTCTGCGGGCCTCGGACAGGCTCCCGCGCGCCAGGCGGCGATACACGCCGGCGTGCCGGTGGAAGTCCCGGCGATGACCATCAATAAGGTTTGCGGCTCCAGCTTAAAAGCCGTGGCTCTGGCTACCCAGTCGATCAAGCTGGGCGATGCCGATATTGTGGTGGCCGGCGGCATGGAGAGCATGAGCAATTGCCCGTATATCCTGCCGAAGGCTCGCACGGGTCTGCGGATGGGCAACGGCAGCGTGGTCGACCTGATGATCCATGACGGCCTCTGGGATTCGTTTAACGATTTCCACATGGGCGAGACCGGCGAGATCGTTGCCGAGAAGTACAACATCTCGCGCGAGCGCCAGGACGAATACGCCTTCAACAGCCAGCGCAAGGCGGTGGCTGCGATCGAATCAGGCAAGTTCAAGGCGGAGATCGTGCCCGTCGAAGTCCCTCAGCGCAAGGGCGATCCGATAATTTTTGAAGTCGACGAGGGGCCACGTGCCGGCACCACAATAGAGAATCTGGCCAAGCTCCGCCCCGCTTTCCGAAAGGACGGTACTGTGACGGCCGGCAACGCTTCCACGATCAACGACGGAGGCGCCGCGCTGGTAGTGGCCGGGGATGATACGGCCGTTGCGCTTGGAGTCGAGCCCTTGGCCCGGATCGTCGGTTACGCCGTCAGCGGCGTCGCGCCCGAGATGGTGATGATGGCTCCGGTGCCTGCGGTGAAGATGCTGCTCGAAAAGATCAACTGGACAATTGACGACGTCGAGCTGATGGAGCTCAATGAGGCTTTCAGCGTCCAGGCTGTAGCCTGCTGCGGGGAGATGGGTATCGATTTCGAGAGAGTGAATGTTAACGGCGGAGCCGTGGCGCTTGGGCATCCGATCGGCTGCACGGGAGCACGTATCCTGACAACTCTTATCTACGCAATGATAGACCGCGGAGCCGCGAAGGGTGTGGCGGCGTTGTGCCTGGGTGGCGGCAACGCGGTGGCCCTGGCTGTTGAGCGTTAAGCGGGGGAACGGATTACGGAGGGAATGATATGGAAATCAAGACAATCGGCGTGATCGGCGCCGGTCAGATGGGAGGCGGAATCGCACATGTTGCGGCCTTCACCGGTTACAAGGTGATTCTCAACGATGTCAGCGACGAGATTCTCGAGAAGAGCGTTAAAGTGATCGACAAGAATCTACAGCGCGGCGTCGACAAGGAAAAGTTCAGCGCGGAGGAAAAGCAGTCTGCGTTGGATCGGATTAGAACCAGCGCCGATTTGGGAGCGCTCAAGGATGCCGATTTCGTCGTAGAAGCGGTGATCGAGAAATACGACGTCAAAGCCCAGTTATTTAAGAAGCTTGATGAGATCTGCCGCCCCGATATCATCCTCGCTAGCAACACATCCACGATCTCGATCACCAAGATCGCCGGAAACGTGGCGGATTCGAGCCGGGTAATCGGCATGCATTTCATGAATCCCGTGCCGGTGCTCAAGCTGGTAGAGGTGATTCGCGGACTGGCGACCAGCGACGAGACCTTCAAGGCGACAAAGGACCTGGCCGAAAAGCTCGGCAAAGTGCCGATCGAGGCGAATGACTACCCAGGCTTCATCTCCAACAGGATACTTCTGCCGATGATCAACGAAGCCGTATATTGCCTGATGGAGGGCGTGGGCACGGTTGACGCAATCGACGGTGTGATGAAACTCGGCATGGCGCATCCGCTGGGCCCACTGGCGTTGGCCGACCTCATCGGCCTTGACACATGTCTGTTCATTATGGAGGTCCTCTTCGAAGGCCTGGGTGACAGCAAGTACCGCCCCTGCCCCCTGCTTCGCAAGTATGTCGATGCGGGTTATCTCGGGAGAAAGACGGGCAGAGGATTTTACACTTATTGATCAGGGCTGGGAAAAGGCGGTCTGTTGAACGGCCGCCATGGGAGTAGAGCTGCAAGTGATCCGGCGGCGGGCGATGATTGTTTTAACGCTGTTTGCGCTCGCCGCAGGTTTCTCTGTTTTCCCCACCGTGGCGATACAGACCAAGCAGGACCGCGAACATCAACTGCGCCGTCTCGACATGGAGATAAAGCGCCTGCGGCAGGATATAACCTCGCTCGAAGGCGACGAGGAGTCCACGATCAGAGTGATCGAACGGCTTCGAATAGAGTATCGAATCCATACCAAAGAAGTTGAGCGTGTCGGGCTTGAGATTATCTCGACTGAGGAGAGAATATCGGAGCTGAACAAGGAAACCGCCGTCCTCTCAGATTCTCTCGAATCGCGTCAGGAGCAATTAGGATCGATACTCCGCCGGCTATATATCAGCGGCCGCCAGGGACTTCTGCGTGCGTTGTTGTCCGTACCGAAACCGCAGGAAGTGGGCCTCGCTCAGAGTTATCTAGCCGCAATAGCCGGCCGCGAAATGAAATTTGTGGAGCAGTACAGAGCGGATATCGGCGCGCTGCGCCGGCAGCAGGACGACCTCAGCACAGCGAAAGCGGATTTGGAAAATTTGAGGCAGAGTGAGGAGCAGCACTCGCGTGAGGCTCTCAGGTCCGAAGCCGACCAGCAGCGGATGTTGGATCAGATTCGCTCAAAACGAGGCATTTACGATAAGGCATTACAAGAAAAACTTACGGCACGCGAAAATCTCAAACAGTTGATCAAGGAAATCACCAGTGCCGAATCTCAAGTGGCCGCATTAAATTTCGCCAACGCACGCGGTCGGTTGGCGTGGCCCTGCCCGGGCGAAGTCATCGCGACCTTCGGTCAGATTCGCGATCAAGTCTATGACGTCGTGCTCGAGAACGACGGTATAGACATAAAAGCACCGTTGGGGACGCCTGTGAACGCGGTCTTCGACGGCAAGGTGGTGTTTCGCGACTGGACCGATGGGCGGGGCAATATCGTTTTCCTCGATCACGGCAGCAATTACTACAGCATTTATGCGCACCTGGACCAGTTCAGTGTTAACCTGGGTGACCGGGTGGCCGCCGGGCAGCAGATCGGGAATGTCGGTCAGACCGGTTCGCTCAAGGGAGCGATATTACATTTCGAGATCAGGAGGCATGCCGACGCACTCGATCCGCAAAGGTGGTTGAAAAGACGTTGAGATAACTTCGCTGCCCTCAGGATGGAAAAGAAAACCCAATAAGTATTACAATGGTACAAACTTGTTGAGAGGCTGCAACGTGTTGAACCGTAAAATCAGATTCGTCATGGTGCTCACCTCGGCCCTTATGGTCGCCGCCATCACATTCGGCGTGCTGCTCAGCCAGGTCGACGAGCGCGAGGATATCTACAAAAAGCTGGACATCTTCATCGAGGTGATGAGCCACATCCGCAGCGACTATGTCGAGCCCGTCAGGACAACAATGATCTTCGACGGCGCGCTCAAGGGCATGGCCAGGATGCTGGATTCGGAGAGCAGCTACTTGACTGCTGAGGAATATCATCAGTACCAGGAAGAGCTTCCCAAGCGCGTGGCCTCGACCGGCATAGAAGTTGTTAAAAATCCCCTAAACGGTTACGCCCAGGTGGTTTTCATTAGACCCGAATCACCCGCGGACAGCTCAGGCGTTTTCGTGGGAGATCTTATCAGGGCCGTCGATGAGCAGTCGACGCGGGAACTACCGATCATGATGATCGAATTGCTGATGAGGGGAGAGCCCGGCAGCTCCGCGAGTTTCAGTATCGTGCGGGCAAACATGCGCCAGTTTCTGACTTTCGATGTCGAACGGAAGATACTTCCGCAGCGGAAAGTAAGCTGGGAGAAAAAGGATGGGGCCGGATACATTCACATTCCCTCCTTCGATCTGGGAACCCTGGAAGCAGTGCAATCGGCCGTTAATGAATTCAAGGCTGAATCCATCTCTGATCTGATCATCGACATCCGCGGCAATCTTGGTGGAAACCTTGAAGAAGCCGTGCATGTTGCCGATCTGTTTATCAAAGAGGGATTGCTGGTTTCGCTGAAGACAAAGCAATCATCAACTGAATACACAGCCGACGAATTTGCATATGATTTCAATATCTACTTGTTGTGTGACGAGTCAACCGGTAGAGCCGCCGAGTTCTTCGCGGCGGCGCTTTCAGCCCAGGACTTTGTAGAGGTTGTAGGGCGAAACACGCTGGGTATCGGAACGATTCAGAAGAGTTTGGAGCTCGAAGAAGGCGCTTTGCTGAACATCTCGTACGCGCGGGTTCTCGGCCCGGGTGATCTCGACATAAGTGCGAGCGGAATCGGGCCGGACCATGAGGTTCCCAAGACAACCGGTGAGAAGGAAAGTGATGAAATCCTTGGAAAGGCGCTGGAATTAGTTCGGAACGCTGACACAACACAACAATTAGCGCTTTCTTTGGCCAGTTGACGGCTCAATTTTAGTCATGCCCTCACCTATCGGTCGAGCCAAGATAATATCCTGGATTATTGGGGCCGCTGCCCTGTGGGCGGTTGCCCTGTTGCTGATATTTCAGCACTTGATGTTCAGCGACCCCATGGGCAGGTTCGAGGCACAGCGTGCGAATCTTAACAGCGCCTTGAGGGGAGTAATCATCCAACTGGGGATCAGGCCGGATTCCCGTTCCGTGCAGGAAAGCAATGAGCTGCAAGGTGACAATTCAAACTCCTGGAATGCGCTGAATTGGCGCATACGCCTGCCCGAAGGCTTCGACATCCCCCATGCCCGCGCTCGCCTCACAGCCGCGATTACGGAGTCGAATGCCAGGCCGATGGTCCGCTGGTCTCCCGAGGATGCGGAGCTTCCACTTGTTGTGGAGGCTTATATTGGGGAACGTCTGTCGCACAGGTTGTTGTTTGTACCGCCGCAGCCCGAGAAGCCACTGTATTCTCTGGATGCACAGGCCTTTCTCGGCACCCGCTGGCAGTTGTTGTCGGGACAGCAGCTCGAGCTCGACAGCCATCTCTACAGCGAATTGTCAGCGATGGAATTGAACGGACCGCCCCTGTTGATTCGGGAGTTTTGGCAGAGTCCCCTGCAAGACGACGCGATAGGCTCGAAAATTCCCCACTGGGTGATCAGCGTGCAGAACGGTCTGCCCCCTTCTGAGGCTGTCGAAGCCCTGCGAGGCCGTATCGAGCTCGGAGAGATGGACGGTGATTACTCCTACTTCGGCGAGTCGCTGGCGGTCGATGTTTCGCTGAACGGAGAGGTGAGTCATCGACTGATATTTACCGATACTCCTGAAGGACGGGGGCTCAGCCTCAAGAAAATCAACGGCGAAAGGAATGTGCTGCTGACCCCGCCGCGCGTCGCAATCATCATCGATGACATCGGGTTCGACAGCGAGATGGCGCGGCGGCTTATGGACATCAAGGGCCTGAAGCTAACTTTATCAATTATCCCCTATCAGGCTTTCTCGACCGAGATCGCCGTGCGCGCGCATCAGCGCGGGATCGAGACAATGGTTCACATGCCGATGGAGCCCAACGACTACCCCGCGAACAATCCAGGCCGCGGTGCGATACTGGTAAACCTCGAAGACGATGTGCTGGCGGCGAGAGCTGAGGCCTATCTGGGAGCAGTGCCGCACGCCAGCGGCGTGAACAATCACATGGGCTCTCGCGCTATGGCTGACGGGCGCGTAGTTAACCTCGTTCTCTCATCCATCGCCAAGAGGAATCTCTACTTCATCGACAGCCGTACCTCGGCCCAAACTCTCGGATTCGAGACGGCCCGTATACTTAACATCCCGGCAGCCGAACGCGCCGTGTTTCTGGATGAGATCGATAACAGTGATGTAAACTATCGTCTCGAGATGTTGCGCAAGTTGATCCGGCTTGCGAAGGAACGGGGCGTCGCCGTTGGCATAGGCCACCCCAGCGAGGAGACCCTGGAGGCACTGAGGATCGCAGCGCGGGAATTCCTCGAAGCCGGAATCGAAGTGGTTTTTGCATCTGAAATAGTGTCCTGATTTTTCTACCTACATGGAGTAACCAAGTGAGTGAACTGAAAGACCCGCAGTATTACGATATCGTAATTATAGGTGGTGGCCCGGCAGGTTTGACGGCGGGGATGTATGCCTCGCGCGCCGCTCTGAAAACGGTTCTGCTTGAAAAGATGATTCCGGGCGGCCAGCTGAACAATACCCATAGGATCGAGAATTATCCCGGATTCGAGAGCATTTCCGGTGCTGAACTGGCCGAAAAATTCGCCAATCATGCCAAAGCCTTCGGCTGCGAAATCCGACAGGAAACTGTGGAAGAGATCAGTTGCTGCGAGGACAATTACAAGTCCGTGCGAACCGATCGGGGGAATTACAAGGCAAAGGTGGTCGTCATGGCCCCCGGCGGTGTAAACCGTAAAATGGACGTCAAGGGTGAGAAGGAGTTCACCGGAGCGGGAGTCAGCTACTGCGCCATCTGCGACGGCGCCTTTTTCAGGGATGAAGTCATCGCAGTTGTCGGAGGCGGCGATGCGGCCGTAGAAGAGGGAATGTTCCTCACTCGCTTCGGTTCGAAAATCCATATCATTCATCGCCGCGACGAGTTGCGCGCCAAGGTGAGCCTCCAGAAAGAAGCCTTCGCCAACCCCAAGATAGAATTCGTCTGGGATTCGGTTGTGGACGAAGTATGCGGCGATCAGAGGGTTACTCACGTCAATATCAAGAACGTCAAAACCGGTGAGATTTCACGTCTTGATGTCGGAGCGGTGTTCATCTTAATCGGCTTTGTACCAAACTCCAATCTAGTCAAAGACGCAGTAGAACTAAATCCCGAAGGTTATATCGTGACCAACGACAAGATGGAGTCTTCCATTCCGGGCCTCTATGCCATCGGCGACGTCAAACCGAACATCTGCAAGCAGGTCAGCGTCAGCGTCGGCGAGGGTACATTGGCAGCGGTCGATGCCGAGCGCTATATCAATCATGGTAGAACGCAAGGCTGGTGGGACTAGGCCGATAAGCACTTGCCAACGGCGGCTTTATCAATATATAGTATATTGTACTGCTGAGATTACTATCTCTACGGCAACCTGAACCAAATCATCCGGTTTAGTTCGACCGGATCAATGGATTTATTGCTATTGGATTTAAGAAAATGGTTGCTCGCAAAGGATCTATGACTTTCCTCGAGGCCGCCAAGAATGTACTCGAGGAGATGAAAGTGCCGATGCACTTCAAGAAAATCACCGAACTTGCGATCCAGAAGGGTTACCTCGCGAGCAGTGGTAAGACACCCGAGTGGACCATGGGTGCGCGGATCTCAGTGGACATCAAGCAAAACGGCGCCAACAGCGAGTTCGCTCGCGTGGACAGCGGTCGCTATGGCCTTCGTCGCTGGAAAAGAGGGAAATCTTCGCCTGGCACGGATAAGCACGAAGATGAGGGTCCTCGCTACTGGCTTGTCAGCACCGAGCCCGCCAATTACGAAAGCGACCTGAGCAACGGCCGTCTGGACACGGTGGGGGTGCGCCGGCGAATGATGCGCACTCTGCAGAAGCTCAAACCGGGTGATAAAGTGGTCCTCTACCTCAAGCGCAAGGCTGAATTCGGGGCGGCTCTGGAGGTCACTGGTGCGGCCCGTGAGGATGACAGCCCGCGCTGGCCGGTGGGCGACAAAGAGCTGAGCGCGCGCATTTCGTGCAAGCCACTCTTGATTCTCAGGGAGAAGCGCGTGAACGCGCGTCCCATCTATTCAAAGCTTGACGTCTTTACGCAGTATCCTGAGAAGTACCGTACATTGGCGCTGAGAAACGGGATAACCGAAATCAGCAGGAGCGATTTCGCCATGATTCAAGCGGCAATCGAATCAATTCTCTAGATATTATTGATCAACTTCTTTTCGTTCTTCCAGTCATCAGGATCGGTGAATTCCTCGACCATATAGAGCTTGAGATCTTTCATCACCCACCAATATCTCCGGGCAAGCAGCAAATCCGCTTCTTCGGTTTGCTTTATGCTGAGTTCCCTACCTTTTAAGATCGCACAGCCCCTTACGTGTCTCTTCGATCTCTTTGTTCAGCTTTTTTATCGTCCAGCCCTCCTCGATGTAGCGCTTGTCAGTAATGAAATTTTCTATCTCATCCAGCTTTTTCACTTTTTCGTCTATATTATCCCAGCGGTTTTTGCTTATTGCCTCGCCAAGAACATAGGTACCCCCGCTGATACCCATGAGAATCAGGAGGTTCTGGTCGAGTTCAGGGAAATATCCCCGTAACAACAAAACCCAGATCACGTACACTCCCGCCACAACAGTGAACGCGGCTATCTGCACCTGGTAGAGATTCAGCACTTCGCCGGTGGTGATCAGATCCCTGTATCTCGGGATGCGGTTGAAGAGGATGCTACGGGTATACTTTTCGGGAATTCTCTTTCTCTTCACTTCTCTGTCGAGCTTTGCGAAAAGCATTGTCACACCTGAAATACCCAATAGCCAAAGCATCTGAGCAGTGATCGGCAGAAATTCGCGAGTTGTGATAATTACGAAAGTAATGGCAAAGATCACGATAATTGTCCAGACCTGGATCTGCGCATTCGAAATCCTGAACCTCCCCGCTTTCGAGAGGGCGAAGATGAATGGCATCCTTGTTGCCTTCTGCCACAAATTCAAATCCCACCATTTCTCGTGCCTGTCTTTGTTCTTTTCGCGGGGAAATGGTTGCCCCCGCAGAAAGGCCATACCCAGGACATAGAGGCCCACTACGACGGTGATACCGCAGATAGCTCCCCACCATTTGTTGGTCGAATAGACATTGTTCAGAGCCACCACCGTTTCGCCGCTTTCCCTTGTGATCATGGCGAGTGCTAGATACGGCGCACCGAAGAGCGACGGCATGGTTGGACCGGGCATCGCCACGGCCCCCCTGCTTCCGGCTTCACCGGTTTTTCTGCTGAGGATCAAGTCGTGTGCCGCACATACCTCGGTACCGGAATGAA
Source organism: Acidobacteriota bacterium (assembly GCA_035530855.1). Taxonomy (GTDB): domain Bacteria; phylum Acidobacteriota; class DATKUA01; order DATKUA01; family DATKUA01; genus DATKUA01. The sequence goes on from DATKUA010000139.1 coordinate 25,699, forward strand.
AAAGAACGGAAATCCGCGCTTCCCGGTCAATTTCCTCCATGTAGTCTAATTCGAAAGTGATAGGACTGCCGGCCGGCGCCCTGTCGTTCAGCAGCTTGAATGGATTCTCCCCTTGCGGTTCGATAAAAGGGCGCGGATCCAGAAACAGGATCGCGGGAATCCGACGTCCTTCAAGAATCAGCGTATACTCTGCGCCATCCTCAAGTTCTTCAACGAATTCCAGGGCGTCCAGCGGCCTTGATTCTCCTGTTTTCATGGAAGTCTTGACGTTGGTGAAATCCGAGAATCTAAGCTCCCATCCGTGCGGCAGATAAGCTCTCGTGTAATACTTGCCGTCTCCGACGGCAATGATTGCGGGGACCGAGTTCATCCTTATTGAATCAGAAAAGCCGGGCGGTCCTGGGTTTGGCGAATTGTTTTTATTACGCCGGCCGCTTGGGGCGATGTTGAATGGAGAGATTTCAAACAAGACAGCGTCATTTGTAATGGCGATGGATCCTTTGTTGATGCGCGCCTTCAGATCCTTGCCGGACACCTTGATTTCATAGGTTTGGTCATCCGGCGTCAACAGGACGGGTATTTCCCAGCCGCCCCTGACCGTCGGTATCACAGGAGGCGGCTTAAAGAGGCAAAACGAAGCCGTGAGACAACTCGCAACGATTATGTAGATTATGACGGTGACTGCCATGAACCTTTCGGTTCTACGCCTTCTCTCTTCCTGCTTCTTTTTCTCTTCTTGCTCCTGCTGATTTTCCGGCATGATTCACACCCCGGTATACATCCATGCACAAATTCAGCGCGTGCTCGGGCCGGTATCTTCCCGGCAGCCGGGCACGGGTTAGCGGGGACTTGAAAAAGTATGAATATATTATTATGCGATTACTAACGGCAAGTCAATAACATGTCAATAATAAACGGACAATTCAAGTATGCATTAAGAATTATATTCCATAAAATAGATTATTGTATCAGTATAATTGAAAGATGCAGTACGCCCCGGAGGTTTGTAATAATAGTGAGAATTCAGAAGATGTTTCAGTCGGTGCTACTGGTTGTCCAACGTCACCTTCATTTTCGAGAGGATCTCCCCTACCTTGGCATCCTTCTTCTTGATGTTGAGGACGGTCTCGATCACGTAGGGTTCGTGATTCTGGGGTATTAACTTCAACCTGCCGCCGCGTAGTAGCAGATACTCGAAGACGTCCGTTATCTCGCGCTTATAGCTAAGGTTTGGTGCGTTTATCCGCTGCGTGTCGGCAAGGAAGCCGTGCTTGTGAAACAGCTCGTTGTGACGAATGTCCCAGTAGTTGAACCGAGTCTTGATCCATACGAGCAGGTATACGATCAGGAAGAAGATACTGAAGTAGTAGTAGAAATGGCTGTTCATCCCCAGCCGGATACCACTGAGCACTCCCGTTATGGCGCCTAAAACACCTCCGTTCGCAAGCGAATTCCAGAGGAAAATCACCACCGTTCCAAGGGCGATTACAATCAGCCAGATGATCGTCATCAAGACTGAAAAGTCGAAAGCGAAGATTAGTACGTTGATGCTGAATACGGCCATGAAGATCATGTTGAGAAGCTGGTTATCGGTGATGTTGAATCCCACCAGGCTGATGACCGAGTAGACAATCGCAAGAATGACTGACGGGTAAAAGAAAATGACCTTGGGATACGGACGGATTCTAATCCAGTTTTCGGTTTGCTGATTTTGCATGATCCCCCCCTGTTCCGGCTTGATAGATATAAAGAATGCTAGATCACATTATGCTCATCGGTCAAGGCGATTTGCCGCCCGGCTACCGTGGAGCGATTCCGTTGCCTTTTTAAGGTAAAAGTGCTATCTTCTGCCCAACTTTGAATCTGAGGAAAGCCACGGGGAAAAAGAGATGAAAATAGGTGATCTCCTGACACAAGCCGTGGAGCGGGTCCCACGCAAACCTATGGTTATCTACAAGGGGAAAAAGTACTCGTATCGAGAGTGCGAATCGATAGTAAACAGATTCAGTGCAGGGTTGCTTGGCATAGGGATCGAAACCGGGTCAAAAGTAGCTATTCTGTTGGATAATCGCCCCGAATATCTCTTTGCTTATTACGCTCTGCACAGGATCGGTGCGCCGGTGGTGCCCATCAACAACTTCCTCAAAGGCCACGAAATCAAATACATGCTTGAGGATTGCGGCGTTCACACTCTGATAACATCGCCGAAATACTACGCCTCCGAGATCAAGGGAATCGAGAACAAGCTCACAACAGTGAAGAACATACTGTTTATCGGCGACGATGACAAGATCAACGAGCTGGATTTTGCAGATACCGACAAGAATTACGTCCGTATCAGCTCATTCAAGTCTATGTCCTCCGAGAGACCTTCGCCCTCTCGGGAATTCAGTCCGGAAGAACTCGCAGTGATAATGTACACCTCCGGGACGACCGGCCACCCGAAGGGAGCAATGCTCAGCCACCGCAACCTGGTCACCAACTCAACCAGCTGTACCACTGTCCTGAAGATCAACCGTAATGACAAGATCCTTCTCTTCCTGCCGATGTTCCACACCTTTACCGAATTGGTTTGTATGATCCTCCCGATACAGTTTGGCGTGCCGATAGTGCTGGTGGATAGAATCGACCGCGTGGAGATCAGGGCGGCGATCAAACGATATCGTCCCACCATTATGATTGGCGTTCCCAGCGTGTACAACGCTTTGCTGGGCGCAAAGCTCAATCCCATCACCAGATTGTTGAATCCGGTGAGGCTCTACATCAGCGGCGGCGCTCCCCTGCCGGTGGAAATCCTCCACAACTTCGAGAAGAAATTCAGGCGGCCACTGGTCGAAGGCTACGGCTTGAGCGAGGCTTCGCCGGTCGTCAGCGTTAATCCGATCGACGGCGTGCACAAAGCCGGCTCGGTAGGCTTACCGGTTGATAATGTCGAGGTGAAGATTGTCGATGAGAACGGTAACGAGGCGCCACGAGGTTACGATGGCGAGATTATAGTGAGAGGACCCAACGTGATGACGGGTTACTATAATCAGCCGGAGGAAACGGCCAACACTATTCGAGACGGCTGGCTCTACACCGGCGATATCGCCCACATTGACGACGATGGCTATATCTTCATAGTCGAGCGCAAGAAAGACATGCTGATTTATCGCGGCTGCAACATCTATCCGCGCGAGGTGGAAGAGATCCTCTACAAGCATCCCGCGATTGAGGATGTGGCGGTCGTCGGCGTTCCCGATGCAGCACGTGGAGAAATGCCCAAGGCATTCGTGGTGCTTAAAGGGGGCCAGCACGCTACCGAGAAAGAATTGAAGAAGTACTGCATGGAGCACCTCGCCCGCTACAAAGTGCCGAGAATATTCTCGTTCGAAACTGATTTGCCGCGCACTGCCACAGGCAAAGTTCTTAAGAAAGAACTGCGAAAGAGGGTCCTCCAGGAACAGATTGAGGAATTCCGGGATAAGTGACAGGTTCGATCTGAATCGTGCGGGTCATACACCATAAGACATGCTGACACTTGAAAAGTGACAATATTTGTCAGTTCGATTTGGACATGGAATGTTACTTGGTTGAAATTCAAGCATGATCCTCCGAATCGATCTAGGTGATCAATTCCACATAAGTGTATTATTATCTTTATGATAAGGGCTGTGCATTATAACGAAGCCCACCCGCTGAGTAGCTTTGTATGGTTGGTATAAAGCTTGCTAAAGCAAGAGCAGGAGGCTGTCAGAAATAAGCCCTTGAATCTCGACACGCGGACGGGCGCAGAATAATAGAAATGGAAACAACGCAGAGAGGTGGGGGCTGAAAAAAGTGGTTGGGAGAAACCAAAACGCCGGATTCACGCTAATAGAACTCCTCATCGTCATAGCAATCATCGGTATCCTTGCAGTAATTGGCGTGCCTTACTACCTGAACTCGCTCGAGCGTTCCCGCCAGAAACAAACCATGGCCAATATGCACACTCTTGCGCTTCACATCGGAGTGTACAACGCCGACACGACAAGGTATCCCGTCGCGGAAGATATCCGGACCCTGAACGACTTACTGAAAGAATCACAAAACAACAATATCTGGTTTGTCGTAGACGGCTGGCACAACGAGTTTGTATATGACACTGAAGATGAGGGGAAGCATTACAACCTGACAAGTCTGGGATCGGATGGCGAAGGCGCTCACAGCTTTGAGGGAGAGTTCCCGATCGATGAATTCACTCGGGAAATCACTATGCGTGACGGCGAATTCGCCCAATGGCCGAGATAGAATAGGCTGCAGTCAATTGGACCGGCATTCAATTCAGCGGGGCTTGATTCCGTAAGCCCTCATTTTCTTGTACAAATGGCTCCTCTCCAGCCCGAGTTGCCGGGCGGTGTTGCTTACCTGCCCTGCATTGAACTTTAGCGCTTTTTCGATAGCCATCATCTCGAATTCAGCCACCATATCCTTGAGCGGTTTGCCTGGCGAGATCAGCCCCATCTCCCCGGCCTGAATCGAGACCGGAAGCGCTGAAGAGACATCCTGAGCGTTGATATTTTCATCCCTGCCCAGGATGACGAGTCTCTCGATGATATTCTGCAGTTCCCTGACGTTCCCGGGCCAGGGATGCATCCGCAACATATCCAACGCTTCATTGCTGAAAACGACCCGGCGCCGGTTGTTCTTTTCGCAGATTCTATCGGCGAAGTGCCGTACCAGGTCCGGTATGTCTTCCAGGCGGTGTCTCAGTGGCGGGACTGTTATCGGAATGACTGCCAAGCGATAATATAGATCCTGGCGGAATGCTTCATCGGCAATCAATCTTTCAAGGTCGCGATTTGTGGCCGATATCACCCTGACATCGACGGCAATAGTTTTCTCCCCGCCGACGCGCTCGAACTCCCCTTCCTGAAGCACGCGCAGCAGCTTGCTCTGCATCTCGAGTTTCATGTCGCCGATTTCATCGAGGAAGATGGTTCCGCCGTCAGCCAGCTCGAATTTACCCTTCCGTGCCGCTATGGCACCCGTGAATGCGCCCTTCACATGACCGAACAACTCGCTCTCGATCAATTCAGCAGGTACGGCGGCGCAGTTGACCTTGACGAACGGGCGCGTGGAGCGTGGGCTGGCGGCGTGGATGGTCCGCGCAATCAATTCCTTACCCGTGCCGTTCTCACCGCGGATCATCACACGGCTCTCTGCCGGGGCGGTGATTCTGACTTTTTCAAGCACCTCGGTCAGCGCCTTGCTGGAGCCGATTATCTCGAGCTGGTCGCTGAGATCGGCGCGCAGATTTAGGTTCTCACGCTTCAGGGTTTCAATCTTCAGCGCGTTGTGGATAGTGACAATCAGCCTCTCGGTCGACAGGGGTTTCTCGACGAAGTCGACAGCCCCCAGCTTTATCGCCTCCAGAGCTGTCTTGATTGTTCCGTGTCCGCTCATCATCACCACGGGGGTCTGCGGCCACTTGTCCCTAATTCTCCGTAGAGTTTCGATTCCATCGATGCCTGGCATCTTCACGTCGAGCAGCGTCAGATCGACCACTTCCTCCTCGAGGCGTTTCAGGGCAAGCTCTCCCGAACCTGCCAACAGCACGCTGAAATTTTCCAGGGAAAGGGCCGTCTTTAAAGAAGAAAGGATGTTTTTCTCATCATCGACGACAAGGATTGTGGGCTCGGGCATCTCTTTTCACCTATGTAATCAAACCCGCATTTTCCAGGGCTTTTTCGATTTCGACTGATTTCAGGGGTTTGGACAGAACCGCATCAGAGCTCGAAGAGGCTTCCTGCAACAGAGTATCGTCGCCCGACATGGCAATAATCCTCGCAGCCGAATTATCACTTTTAAGTTTTGCCAGCAATGCGAGACCTGTCATATCAGGAAGCATAAGATCTAGAAATACTACCGAGTACGCACGCGCCTTCAACAGGGCGAGTGCATCAATGCCGTTTCCGACCGTTTGCACATCGAAACCATCCATTTCGAGGTGTCTTTTCAATGTCCTGCCGACGGCTTCCTGATCGTCGACAATCAAGGCTGATTTCATGTCAGGCCCTGTTTCGGATAACGCTGAAGTATATCACAGCAAAGTATTGGAGCTTGGCTCCCGGCAGCTATCCTGACCGCCAGTTTCGTTCACCAGCTTTCAAACTGCTTGATGATTAGAAATGCAGTTCGGGAATGAGATCTATCATTTATTCAGCAGTTTATTATAACTACTTGGTGCGCTCCACCACGTATCGAGGCAACTCGAACAGAGCGTCTCGATATTCCGAAGGCGGAAGCGGTTCGAGCGACTCTCTCGCCTTTTCAGCGTATAAGCGAGCTACCTCGATGGTTTCTTCGAGGGCTTTGTGCTCGCGCATCATCTCGATCAATCTCTGCAATTCGCCGCCATTTACGTTCCTGCGTGCGAAAGCCCCCTCGACTATCTCGATCGCTTCCCTACCCGCCCTTTCGAACAGCACCAGCAGCGGATAAGTGATCTTGCCCTCGTTCAGATCGCTGCCGACAGGCTTACCGATCCGTTCTCTCGTCGCGCTGTAATCGAAGTAATCGTCGATTATTTGAAAAGCAATGCCCAAATTTAGGCCGTAGCCGGCCATCGCTGTTTCTACCTCCTCGCCCGCATCGGCAAGGATGGCCCCGGCAAGGGCGCAGGATGAGAACAGATCGGCGGTCTTGCGTGTGATCAGGTCCATGTAATCGTCAATGCTGAGCTCGACGATATAATTGCGTTTCTCTTGGACGATTTCTCCCTCGATCATCCTGTTGGTGGCGCGGCAGATCAATCTGATGACCCTGAGATCGTCGTCGCGCAAGGCCATTTCCATAGCCGTATTGTAAAGATAATCGCCGAACAGGATGGAAATGGTCGTCCCGTAGATGTCGTGCATAACGCGGCGTCCGCGGCGCAGCTCAGCCTCATCGATGATATCGTCGTGGATCAGAGTGGCCGTGTGGACAAACTCGAACACCACTCCGTAACGGATGTCCTTGTTGCCCCGATAACCGCATGCGAGGCCACTCAGGCTCAGCAACGCCGGGCGGATGCGCTTGCCCCCGCTTTCGGTGATATAGGCGCCCATCTCCCTCACGACCGGAATGTCGCTGACCAATTCGCTGCTTATCTCTTTCTCGGTTTGCGTTAATTTATCTTTGATCAACGCGAATATTTTCTCCGGGCGCATTAGATACTCCGTAATTCTTAAGCCGCTCCGATGCTAGTTTACGAAAATTGATAGATCAAGCCGGGCGCTCAGCCTCATCTTTGCTGAGGATTTCTCGGGCGGAAACGGAACTCCTTGTCGCGTTCTCCGTCGATAAAACGGACCGCAAAGCCCTGCGTATAGTAAAACCAGATGTTTATAATTTTGTTGTCGACGTTCAATTCCTGCTCGTGCTCCGGCAGGCCGTAGTCGCGCATCAGGCGGCCCTGTGCGCTGTTCTCGCCGAACTGATCTATCCTGCTGCGGAGTTCACTCCAACGCGGTCTGCTCTCGATCAGCCAATTCACCTCGAACTCGAAAGTCCCGCTCTCGATCCCGGTCCGGATCAATTCGGTAAGCTGGCGCTCGCGCGGCTGCTGGTAATGGACTCTATCCAGTCTCGAAGCATTGAAATACAGCACGAAGTTGGTCCAATCTCGTGAGATGTTCAATTTCAGAGAGTAGAATCCCGCCTCGTCGGTTGTAACGGCCACTCGCTCGTCCATCTGCTGTGTCAGCCCGCTCTCGTTCTCAGTGATTCTCGTGAAGCGCAATTCAAGTTCGCTGCCTGCGAGTCGTACTCCGTCGTCAGTGATGACAGTGCCCCTTATTTCGACCGAAATAAGCTCATCCTGAGCGTACGTGGCAAGGGGAGAAGCAATGACAAGGAAAGTAATCAGGAGAATAGACAAAGCCGCCTGCGACGGATTAAGCAACTTATGGATGGGCTGACTCATGCTCATTTGCCCTCAAATACTTCCACTCCCCGGGGGATGGTGAATTCGAATTCGGAATCCGACAACTCAGCGGGGCGGATGTTGATGAAGCGGTAATCGGTGCTGTTACCGAAAGCGTCGAACACCACCATGCGCTCCACGTAGAAATCGCTGGGATTGATCTCGAGCACCAGATAGTCGAACTGCTCTTCGCGCTTTGGCGTCAGGCGAATCAAGAACGATTCATCGTAGAGCGCCTCCAAGATCTGCTCCCGTGTGACTTCGAAATCGCGCAGGATGTCACCCCGGCCGGTGAGGAAGAGAATCTGGGTCTGTTGCTGGTCGGCCTCTTCAAGGCTCATTCTGGTGACTTGGCGGTCCTCGGGCAGATACCAGTAGACGTTCTTGCCGTTGGAGACGTAGAGCTGCTTATCGGGACTCAAGTAATCCCAGCGCATCTTGCCGGGTTTCTTGATGCGCAATTCTCCGCCGGCTTCGGTTACCTTGCCGGTTGTCCCGCTGCGATAGAGTTGAATGAATTCGCATCGCAGCGCAGATGCGCCGTCGTAAACAAGCTGGACGCGCTCCGCCACAGTAGCGGGATCGAGCTGGGCGGTATTCAGAAACAATGCAAGCAGAATGGCGACTATCTTCATCAGATATCCTCTTTCAACTGCTCAATCGTAGCATACGATCGGCTGCGCCGCACTTCGAGCTTTTTGATAACGTGCGCGCATCTTTGTTCCTTTTGTCTTTCTTCGCGCGGCTCGTTGACGGAGAATTTGCCATCGGCTACCATCGTCGCCGTTATCGGGTTCTTACCATCGTATAGCCTGAGAGATAATGTTAAAACGTATCCTCGACAATCAGCACCTGATTTGGGCCTTCGTCGCACGTGACCTGCGAGGCCGCTATGTCGGCTCCTTGATGGGAATCTTCTGGACGGTCATCCATCCGCTCTCCCAGATTCTCGTTTTCTCGATAATCTTCAGCCTGATCAACCGCGGCCAGCTGGTCGGCCTGGGCGGAGGCCCGCTGGACTACACGATTTTCCTCTGCGCAGGACTGTTGCCCTGGATCGCATTCCAGGAATACATGATGCGCGTAACCAACGTGTTCGTGGGCAATTCGAACCTGATAAAGAAAATAAATTTCCCCGAGGAGACGCTCATCATCCAGGAGCTTGTATCAAGCTTGATCACACTGGCTATCAGCTTCTCTATTTTTACGATAATTATCTTCGTCTTCGGAGGTTGGCGCCCTACGGCGCACATCCTGCTGTTACCGGGAATCGTCTTGCTGCAGATTGTTTTCAGCCTCGGCATCGCTTTCGCCATGGCCACGCTCAACGTTTTCCTGCGCGACATGGGGCAGATACTGGCGGTGGTGATGATGGCCTGGTTCTGGCTCACACCGATTGTCTATCCCTCCTCCATCGTTTTCCACGACGGCAAGCTGTTGATGCCGGAGTGGCTCTGGCTCTCGTACACCCTCAATCCCTGGTATTACCTTTCCAAGTGGTACCGCGAAGTCTTCTACATGGAGAAGGTTCCGGAGTTCAACGAGGTGATGGTTTTCGCGGCACTTTCGGCGCTGATAGTCTACATCGGCCTGAAAATCTATAAGGCAATGCGCAACGACATTCCGGACATGATTTGATGAATGAAAAGATGAAACCGCGGGACGAAGAGATCGTCGGCGCGAAGCCTCTGGATGAAGATATCGCTATCGATGTCGACAACGTCAGCAAACTCTATCGCCTTTATCCCGGCCAGCGCGCGCGGATCATCGAGTGGGTGACTTTCGGCAAGCGTGTCTACCACTACCCCTTCTGGGCGCTCAAGGATGTCTCAATGAAGCTAAAGAAGGGGCAGGCCCTAGGCCTCATCGGTCCTAACGGCTCCGGTAAAAGCACGCTGCTGAAGCTGATTGCCGGCACCTCGATCCCCACGAATGGCGAGATCAAGGTTAACGGCACGGTAGCCGCCCTGCTCGAACTGGGAGCAGGTTTTCATCCCGAGTTCAGCGGCCGGCAGAACATCCATATGAACGCCCAAATATTCGGTCTCAGCGATGAGGAGATTGATGAGCTGATGCCGGATATCATCCAATTCGCCGAGCTCGATCGCTACATCGATATGCCGGTCCGCACCTACTCCTCGGGCATGTATGCCCGGCTCGGCTTCGCCGTCGCTTCGCACGTCGATCCAGACATCCTGATCATCGACGAGGCGTTGGCCGTCGGCGACCTCTATTTCCAGCGCAAGAGCCTCGACCGCATCATCTATTTCCGCGAGATCGGAAAGACAATTCTATTTGTCAGCCACGTGATGCCCGTGATCCAGCGGTTCTGCGACGAGGTTATCTGGCTCGACGAGGGGAAAATCAGGCTGAGGGGCGAGGCCAAAAAGGTCACCAAGGAATACGAGATGTGGAGTCTCCGCCGACAGGAGAAGTCGCTCAGAACGCGGATCGACGGCAAGCCGTCAACGATGTCGGATCGGAAAAAGGCGGAATTCAAGGTGCTCGACGAGAGCTGGGGCAGCGGCGAGGCGCGCATCACCAAGGTCGAAATGATCGGCGCCGACGGAGAGCCGCGCTGGCACTTCGAAAAGAACGAGCGCGACGTCACCATCCGCATCCACTACTTCGCTTTCGAAAGGCTGGAGAATCCGGTCATCGGCATCAATTTTCACCGCATCGACGGCACCTACATCTTCGGCACCGGCAACGTCTGGATCGAGGACTATCCGCTGGAGCCGTTTGAAGGTCCGGGCTACGTCGACTACACCGTTGACCGCCTCCAGTTGCACAAAGGCACTTTCTTTCTGACAGTCGCCATCTTCCCCGAACCGGATATTCCCTACTGGCAGAATCCCTGCGATTTCCACAACCAGATGTACGAGTTCACGATCGTTTCAGAGGGCGAAGCGCACGGCATCATTCCCTTCGACGGACGATGGGCGCAGAAAACCGGCAGCGAAGACCTGACCAGGGCGGGAATTCCCATTTCCATCGATTTCGGCGAAAAACGCGCGCCGCATTATTTGTATAAGGGTTGGTGGGACATCGAAACGGGAGTGGATCTGAGTTTCGCCTGGAGCCAAAAAACCGCGGGCCTGGTCCTGCTGCAGCCTGCCGGCGCCGACAAACTCTTTGCCGAAATCAAGAGCAACAAACCGGACATTGCCGAAGATCCGGTGACAGTCGATCTGTTGAGCGGCGAGGATCTGCTCGGCTCCGCAGTTTTGAAAGACAACGAGTGGCACGTTGTCGAGTTAGCTGTGGCGCGGAAAGGCCGGCCCTCGGCCCATCAACTGATGTTCCGCGTCAACCCGATTTGGAGGCCCTGCGAATTCGGTAATCCCGACGACGACCGCGAGATCGGAATCGGCGTTACCTACATCGGATTCGAGCCGAAAACGGTCAATGAACAGGATTGATGCTTCTGCGATGCTGTCGCGTGAGGGGGGCGTAGATATTGGAAAAGACGAAGCTTCTGATCGCGCATCACCGTCACGAACGTTATCGTGAATACCTTAAGAGCCGTGAGCCCGGCCTCGATATCGACTCATTCGATATCCGCGAACTCATCCCGTTCGAAACGCATAACGCCGAGATTTTAATCGGCTGGAAGCTTACGAAGGGGCTTTTCGAGCGCCTGCCCCGCTTGCGTTGGATCTCCGCGGCAGCCGCCGGCGTCGATATGATTCTGGAGGGCATCCCCCAGTCTCGCCGTTCGGAGGTTGTCGTCACCAAGGCCATCGCCACGATGCCGGATTTTATGGCCGAGTACGTGCTGACCTTTGTGCTGTATCACATGCGCCGCCTGCATGAAATCGAGAAGCAGCGCAGGCTGCGCACCTGGCGCTACGTGATGTCCAACCTTGCCAGCCGCCATGCTCTCGGTGTCATCGGCTACGGCCCGATCGGAGCGAGGATCGCCGAGCTCGCCAAGTCTATCGGCATGACCGTGTATGCGGCTAAGCGTACCCCCAGCATCTGCCCCCACTGCGACCGCCTGTTCACCGGCAACGGCTGGCGCAAAATGCTGCCCTTGTGTGACTTCCTGGTAATTGCCGTACCTCTGACCCCACGGACCGACAGGATGATCGGCGCGCGTGAGCTGGTCTCGATGAAGGGCAATGCCGTGCTGATCAACATCTCAAGAGGTCAGATCGTGGACGAAGCGGCTTTGGTCGATGCCCTGAGGTCGGAAACCATAGGCGGTGCCGTGCTGGACGTTTTCAGAAAGGAGCCGCTTCCCGAGACGCATCCGTTCTGGGAAATGGATAACGTGGTCATCACTCCTCATTGCGCCGGCCCCAGCGAGGAAGTGGCCATTTGCGAGGAGTTCCTCGAGAACTACCGTCGCTGGCAAAAGGGGGAGCCGCTTGAGAGAGTAGCTGATTTCGAAAGCGGCTACTAATTGCATTACTTAGAA
>DATKUA010000140.1:0-15705 GCA_035530855.1 Acidobacteriota bacterium
CGGTAGGAAACCTTGTTGTCGCGCGCAGCCAGCACCTTGGTCATCGCTGCGGTCAGCGTCGTCTTGCCGTGGTCAACGTGGCCGATCGTGCCCACGTTGCAGTGGGGCTTCGTCCGCTCGAATTTTTCCTTGGCCATACCTTCCTCCTCCAACTTGCCGGGTCAGACGGCGTCGCGGCCTGTCACCCTGGCAATTATTTCCTGTTGGATGTTCTTAGGCACTTCAACGAAGCTATCAAACTGCATTGTGTAATTGGCGCGCCCCTGTGTGAGGGAGCGCATGTCGGTGGCGTAGCCGAACATCTCGGCTAACGGCACCTGTGCGCGGATGATCTGGGCTCCGATTCGGTGGTCCATCTGGGTGATCTTGCCGCGCCGCGCATTTATGTCGCCTATAATGTCGCCGAGGTACTCCTCGGGCAGCACAACTTCTATCTGCATCAGCGGTTCGAGCAGAACCGGATTGGCCTTGGCTGCAGCTTCCTTGAAGGCCATCGAGGCCGCTACTTTGAACGACAACTCGCTGGAGTCGACTTCGTGGTAGGAGCCGTCGACGAGGCTGACCTTGATGCCGTCCATCTCATAGCCGGCCAGCGCGCCGCCGCTCATCGCCTCTTTGACGCCCTTCTGGCAGGAGGAGATGAACTCCTTGGGTATGGCGCCGCCGACGATCTTGTTGATGAAGGTGAATCCCTTGTGGCCCGGCACCGGTTCCAGCTCGAGCTTGACGTGGCCGTATTGCCCCCGGCCGCCGGTCTGGCGGACGTACTTTGCTTCGCCGATGGCCGGTCTGGTGATCGTCTCGTGGAAGGTGACCTGCGGTTTGCCGATATTGGCTCCGAGGTTGAACTCGCGCAGCAGCCGGTCGATAAGGATTTCGAGGTGAAGCTCGCCCATGCCGCTGATGATCGTCTGGCCGGAGCCTTCGTCGACGCTGATGTGGAAGGTCGGGTCTTCGCTGCTCAGCTTGTTGAGCGCGATGCTCAGCTTATCGCTGTCGGCCTTGGTTTTGGGCTCGATGGCGACGCTGATCACGGGCTCCGGGAAGACGATGCTTTCGAGGAAGAGCGGCGCGTTGGGCGCGGTTATGGTCTCGCCGGTACCGGCATGTTTGAGGCCAACTGCGGCGGCGATGTCGCCGGAGAATATCTGCTGGATTTCCTCGCGCTTGTTAGCGTGCATGCGCAGCAGGCGCCCGACCTTCGCCGTTTTACCCCTGTTAGCGTTGAGAACCGTCTGGCCGGTCTTGACGCTGCCACTGTAGACGCGCAGGAAGCTCAGCTGGCCGACGAATGGGTCGTTCATGACCTTGAAGATGAGGCCGCAGAACGGCTCCTCGTCGTTCGGATTGCGAGTGATCTTCTTCTCGCCGTCCGTCGACGTTCCCAGAATGGGGGGTAGATCGATGGGGGAGGGAAGGTAGTCGATAATCGCATCGAGCAGCCGTTGAACACCCTTGTTCTTGAACGCGGAGCCGCAAAGCACCGGCACCAGCTTGACTGCGATGGTGCCGGCCCGCAGGGCTTCCTTAAGATCGTCCTTGGTTATCTCAGTGTCCTCGAGGTACTTTTCCATCAGGCCGTCGTGCGCTTCGGCGGCGGCTTCAACCAGATGCCTGTGCGCCTCTTCGGCGATCTCTTTATATGCGTTGGGTATCTCTTCGATGACGAATTTGGCTCCGAGTGTTTCGGCCAGGTAGCGCACCGCTTTCATGTCGAGCAGGTCGATGATGCCGACGAACTCATCGTTATTATCGCCCTCGGTAAGCGGTAGCTGAACCGGGACGGGATTGGCGGCGAGCCGTTCGCGCATCATTTTGACGGTGCGGTCGAAATCCGCGCCGGTGCGGTCCATCTTGTTGACGAAGGCGAGGCGGGGGACGCGGTACTTGTCGGCCTGGCGCCAGACGGTTTCGCTCTGCGGCTCGACCCCGGCCACGGCGTCGAAAACCGCGATGGCGCCGTCGAGCACGCGCAGGCTGCGCTCGACTTCGGCGGTGAAGTCGACATGACCCGGCGTGTCGATGATGTTGACGCGGAAGTCGCGCCAGTAGCAGGTGGTGGCGGCGCTGGTGATCGTGATGCCGCGTTCCTGCTCCTGAGCCATCCAATCCATCACCGCAGTGCCCTCGTGCACTTCGCCCATCTTGTGGGTGCGGCCGGTATAGTAGAGGATCCGCTCGGTAGTCGTAGTCTTCCCGGCATCGATGTGGGCCATGATGCCGATGTTGCGACAACGCTCAATTGGGACTACTCGACCCATACTTTCTTACCTAATGTGCAGGGCTCTTATTGCGGAGCGCAGTGGAATCCCTGCATTTTGCCTCAGTGGGCCGCGCTTTCCCCCGATTGCGGGGGAGCCATCCGGCCCCAAGTGCCCGGTGAGCGGGCGGTTTCAATATTGCGCCGGTTGCGGCAGCGGACCGCAGTGCGCGGTCATGCCACCCTACCGCCTGTTACCAGCGGTAGTGCGCGAATGCTTTGTTGGCTTCCGCCATGCGGTGCGTGTCTTCCTTCTTCTTGACCGCAGCACCGCGGTTGTTGAAGGCGTCGATCAGCTCGTTGGCGAGGCGGTCGGCCATCGTCTTCTCGCTGCGCGCCTGGGCGTTGGACAGCAGCCAGCGAATTGCCAGGCTCTGCCGCCTCCGGGGCGCCACCTCGATCGGGACCTGGTAGGTGGAACCGCCGACACGGCGGCTCTTGACCTCCAGGGTCGGCTTGACGTTTTCGACGGCGGTCTTGAATATCCGCAGCGGCTCTTCTTTGGTCCGCTGCTCGATCTTCTTCATCGCGTCGTAGAAAATCGCTTCAGCCAGGCTCTTTTTGCCCCGCTCCATGATGTTGTTGATGAATTTGGTCACCAGCTGAGATCCGTAGACCGGATCCGATACCATTGGTCTAATCTGTACTTCACGTTTGCGTGGCATAGCTGTTAGCCTAGATCTTCGGGCGCTTGGCCCCGTATTTACTTCTACTCTGGCGCCGATCCTCGACTCCGGAGGCGTCCAGAGGACCGCGAATCACGTGGTACCTCACTCCCGGCAAGTCTTTAACGCGGCCGCCGCGGATGAGCACGATACTGTGCTCCTGCAGGTTGTGGCCGATCCCCGGGATGTAGGTTGTCACCTCGATCCCGTTTGTCAGCCTAACGCGTGCCACCTTGCGAAGCGCGGAGTTCGGTTTCTTGGGGGTCGATGTGTAGACGCGCGTGCAGACTCCTCTGCGCTGAGGGCAGGCCTGCAACGCCGGGCTGGAGGTCTTCGCTTTGATCGTCTTGCGACCCTTGCGTACCAGTTGGTTGATCGTCGGCACTTCGACTTCTCCTCTACTGTGTCTGCCTCGCCGGGTTCGGCGCAACCGATTGATAGCCACCGGTTTGCGGCTTCAGTCCCGCGAAGGCGCCGAGTTCTATCATAGGGCCCAGAAGCTGTCAAGGCCCAATCGGTGCATTTTATTCATCATCCTCTTCGCCGCCCAAAGCCGGCGGAGCCGGCGGGGTGGGCGGCAAAATCAGTTCGCCGCTGCTCTGGATTTCCTCGATGCGGCGCTCGAACAGCTCATCCGCGCTCGGTTCGGGAGGCATCTCCTCGTTCAGCTTGATCCGGCGGTAGTGCTCCATGCCTGTTCCGGAGGGGATCAGCCGCCCGACGATGACGTTCTCCTTGAGGCCGCGGAGGTGGTCCGACTTGCCGCTTATTGAGGCTTCGGTCAGCACCCTGGTGGTCTCCTGGAAGCTGGCGGCGGAGATCCAGCTGTCGGTCGAGAGCGAGGCCTTTGTGATGCCGAGTAGTTGCGGCTTGCCGCGAGCAGGCTTGCCGTCGCTGCTGATGACCTTCTCGTTCTCGCTCTGGAATTCGAATCGGTCGATCTGCTGATCGATGAGGAACGCGGTGTCGCCCACTTCCTCGACCTTCACCCAGCGCATCATCTGTCGGATGATGACTTCGATGTGCTTGTCGTTGATCTGCACGCCCTGCAAGCGGTAGACCTCCTGGATCTCGTTTACCAGGTAGTCCTGCAGAGCGTTCTCGCCGAGCACGTCGAGGATGTCGTGTGGATTCTTCGGTCCGTCGGTGAGCTGGTCGCCGGCCAGGACCAGGTCGGCTTCCTGCACAGTGATGTGCTCGCGGCGCGGCACCTGGTAGGTGCGCTGGTCGCCGTCGGGCGCCTCGACGATCACTTCGCGGTATCCCTTCTTGATCTCGCCGTAGCGTACGGAGCCCCTGATCTCGGTCATCACCGCCGGTTCCTTCGGTTTGCGGGCCTCGAAGAGCTCGACAACGCGCGGCAGACCTCCCGTGATGTCTTTCGTCTTGGTAGTCTCGCGCGGGATCTTGGAGAGCACATCGCCGGCACGAACTTCCTGGCCGTCATCGATCAGCAGGTGCGCTCCGAGCGGCATGAGGTACTTGCGCGTCTTCTTACCGCCACTGCGGACGATGATTTGTGGCTGAGCAGTCGGGTCGGGATTCTCGTCGATGACGCGCGTGCTGAGGCCCGTGCGCTCGTCAACTTCTTCCTTCCAGACGATGCTGTCGAATTTGGCCACGCCGGCCTTGTCGGTGATAATCGTGAAGGAGTAGGGGTCCCACTCGACCAGCGTCTGACCGGCCTTGACTTTCTCGCCGTCCTCGACTTTCAGGCTGGCGGCATAGACAACCTTGTAGTGCTCGATCTCGCGACCGTCGTTGTCGCAGATCACTATCTCGCCGTCACGGTTGGTCACGGTGTTCATGCCGTCCTCTCGCCGGACGGTATTGAGGTTGATGTATTTGACCACACCGTCGTTGCTAGCTTCCATCGCGGTCTCTTCGCCGACCTGGCTGGCAGTGCCTCCGATGTGGAAGGTGCGCATCGTGAGCTGGGTGCCGGGCTCGCCGATACTCTGGGCGGCGATCACGCCGACCGCCTCGCCAAGCTCGACCATGCGGCCGGTGGCGAGATTGCGACCGTAGCAGAGGCGGCAGATGCCGCGGCGAGTCTCGCAGGTGAGCGCGCTACGGATCTTTACCTCCTGGATGCCGGCGTTCTCGATCCTGGAGGCCAGTTCGTTGGTAATTTCGCTGTTGAGCGACACAATCACGTCGCCGCTATAAGGATCTACGACATCCTCCAGAGCGACCCTGCCGAGGATACGATCGCGCAGGCTCTCGATCACCTCACCGCTCTCGACGATCGCCTTGGCGCTAATGCCTTTGAGCGTGCCGCAGTCGTTATGGGTAACGATGACGTCCTGGGCGACGTCGACGAGGCGGCGAGTGAGGTAGCCGCTGTCGGCTGTTTTTAGCGCCGTATCGGCCAGGCCTTTGCGGGCTCCGTGGGTCGAGTTAAAGTACTGCAGCACCGTCAGCCCTTCGCGGAAGTTGGCTGTGATCGGCGTCTCGATGATCTCGCCGGAGGGTTTGGCCATCAGGCCGCGCATGCCGGCAAGCTGCCTCATCTGCTGTTTGCTGCCGCGGGCTCCGCTGTCGGCCATCATGTAGATCGGGTTGAACGTTCCTGCGTGGTCAAGCGCCGACATGTCCTTGAACATTTTGTCGGCCACAACGTCGGTGACGTTGCTCCAGATGGCGATGATCTTGTTGTAGCGCTCGCCGTTGGTTATCGCGCCGTCCTGGTATTGTTTCTCGACCTCGATCACCTGGTGGCGGGCTTTCATCACCAGCTCTTCCTTCTCCGACGGTACAACCATGTCCTCGATACCGATGGAGACGCCGGCGATGGTTGCGTACTCGAATCCGAGATGCTTGATCTTGTCGAGCAGGGCGACGGTGGCGTCATTACCGAGGTTGAGGACACTCCAGTTGACCAGTTGCGACAGGCCCCTGCGCTTGAGCACTCCGTTAACGAAGGGGACTTCCTGGGGCATCGCGTCGTTGAAGATGCAACGTCCGACAGTTGTTTCGATGATGTGCTTGTCGACCTCCACGACCTCGGCCTGAAGAATGTTCTGGTCTTCGGTCTGTTGGTTGAGATCGATCAGCATGCCCGAATGACGCAGTCGGATGCGACTGAGCGTGCCCACCTTATCCTGGCTGTGGGCCAGCAGCACGTCATCGATCGAGCCGAATATCCTGCCCTCGCCCTTGGCGCCGGGGCGGATTCTGGTGATGTAGTAGCAGCCGAGCACGATGTCTTGGCTGGGCACGGCGATCGGGCCGCCGCTCGCAGGGCTGAGGATGTTTTCGGTGCTCATCATCAGCACCTTCGCCTCCATCTGGGCGATGGGGCTGAGCGGCACGTGGACCGCCATTTGGTCGCCGTCGAAGTCGGCGTTGAAGGCGGTGCAGACGAGGGGGTGAATCTTGATCGCCTTGCCCTCGATGAGCAGCGGTTGGAAAGCCTGGATGCCGAGTCGGTGCAGCGTCGGCGCGCGGTTGAGCAGCACCGGATGCTCCTTGATCACCTCTTCGAGGATGTCCCAGACCTCCTCCACTTCGGCCTCCACCATCTCCTTGGCGGCCTTGATCGTCTGGACGTAGCCGCGCTGCTCCAACTTGTGGTAGATGAAGGGCTTGAACAGTTCGAGTGCCATTTTCTTCGGCAGGCCGCACTCGTGCAACTTGAGCTCGGGGCCGACGACGATGACGCTGCGGCCGGAATAGTCAACGCGCTTGCCAAGCAGGTTCTGGCGGAAGCGTCCGGACTTGCCCTTGAGCGTGTCGGAGAGGCTCTTGAGCGGGCGGTTGTTGGCGCCACGCAGGATGCGGCCGCGGCGGCCGTTGTCGAACAGCGCGTCCACCGCCTCCTGCAGCATGCGCTTCTCGTTGCGCACGATGACACCCGGCGCCTTGAGCTCGATCAGCTTCTTGAGTCGGTTGTTGCGGTTGATCACGCGGCGGTAGAGGTCGTTGAGATCGGAGGTGGCGAAGCGGCCGCCGTCGAGCGGCACCAGCGGGCGCAGTTCGGGCGGGATGACCGGTATGACGTCGAGAATCATCCACTCGGGCTGGTTGCCGCTGTTGCGGAAGGCCTCGACGACCTTGAGGCGCTTGGCGTACTTCTGGCGCTTCTGCTGGCTGGTGGCTGCTTTCATCAGGTGGCGCAGTTCGAGCGCAAGTTCGTCGATCTGCACCCGCAGCAGCAGCTCTTTGATCGCCTCCGCGCCCATCTTGGCTACGAAGGCGCCCGGCTCTGGATGCTCCTCGCGCAGCCGGCGGTATTCCTCCTCGGTGACGATTTGCTTCTGCTGCAACTGGGTGTCGCCGGGATCGATGACCACGTAGGCCTCGAAGTAGAGAATCCTCTCGAGGTCGCGCAGCGAGATTTCCAGCAGGTGCCCAATGCGGCTCGGCAGTCCCTTGAAGAACCACACGTGGCTCACGGGTGATGCGAGCTCGATGTGCCCCATGCGCTCGCGGCGCACCTTGCTGAGAGTGACCTCCACGCCACACTTCTCGCAGATGACGCCGCGGTGCTTCATCCGCTTGTACTTGCCGCAGAGGCATTCCCAGTCGTTGACGGGGCCGAAGATGCGGGCGCAGAAGAGCCCGTCCTTCTCCGGCTTGAACGTGCGATAGTTGATAGTCTCGGGCTTGGTGACCTCGCCCCAGCTCCATTCGCGGATCTTCTCCGGGCTGGCCAGGCTGAGGCGGACCACGTCGAAGTCGCGAGTTATCATCGCTTTTGGTTTCTTCTGTGGAAGATCGAAAAGCACTATCTATCCTCCTTATCCGCTGCAATCAGCGGAGATCGTCTTCTGGTGTTGCCGGAATGCTACTGCCCTCTTCCTCGAGCGCCTTGTCGACCAGCTCGTCGAGCCTGTGCCGCTCTTTTTTGAGCAGCCCGACGTCGAGGCAGAGGCTCTGCAGCTCCCGCACGAGCACGTTCCAGCTCTCGGGCACACCCGGTTCCAGCGCGGTTTGGCCTTTTACAATCGCTTCGTAGATCTTGGAGCGCCCGTAGACGTCGTCGCTCTTGGCAGTGAGCAGTTCCTGCAGCGTGTGGGCCGCGCCGTAGGCTTCCAGCGCCCACACCTCCATCTCTCCGAAGCGCTGGCCGCCGAACTGGGCCTTTCCTCCGAGAGGCTGCTGGGTGATCAGGCTGTAGGGTCCGATCGAGCGGGCATGGATCTTGTCGTCGACCATGTGGAACAGCTTCAGCATGTAGATGCTGCCCACGGTCACCTTCTCCTCGAACGGCTTGCCCGTGAGGCCGTCGTAGAGAACGGTTTTGCCTTCGAGCGGCAGCCCCGCCTTCTCGAGCTGGCCCCGGATGGTGTCCTCGTTGGGCCCGTCGAACACCGGCGCCGCGTAGTTGATCCCGAGCGCCAGCGCGGCCCAGCCGAGGTGTGTTTCGAGGATCTGGCCGACGTTCATGCGGCTGGGGACTCCGAGGGGGTTTAGAACGATTTCGACCGGCGTGCCGTCGGGCAGGTAAGGCATGTCCTCCTCGGGCAGGACGCGGGAAATGACGCCCTTGTTGCCGTGGCGTCCCGCCATCTTGTCGCCCACCTGCAGCTTGCGCTTCATCGCGATGTAGACTTTCACGCTTTTACGCACGCCCGGCGGCAACTCATCGCCGCTGTCGAATTGGCTGGTCTTCTCGTCGAACTGGGAGCGCAGCACGTCGATTTGCTTGTCGGTCTTGACGTTGATCTGGTCGATCGTCTCCTGATCTTTGTGGTCGATTGTGATGTCGCGGCAGAGTGCGTCGCCCAGTTTGGCAAACGATTCCTTGGTCAGCTTGTTCCCCGCCTCCAACGCCACATCGCCGGAGTCGTCGTCGATGATATCGGCGGCGAGTTCCTTGTCGATGGCGATTTCGGCGATCTTGCGCGCGCGCTCGTCGTTAATGATTCGAATCTCATCGGCGAGGTCTTTTTCGAGGCGATCGATCTCGTCGCTTTCGATCTCGAGCGTGCGCTCGTCCTTCTCGATTCCCTTGCGGCTGAAGATCGAGACGCCGACGGCCACACCCTCGATACCCGGGGGTGTGTAGAGCGAGGCGTCGCGCACGTCGCCGGCCTTCTCGCCGAATATCGCCCGCAGCAGTTTCTCCTCAGGTGTGAGCTGAGTTTCACCCTTCGGGGTGACTTTGCCGACGAGGATGTCGCCGGGTTTGACCCGGGCGCCGATGCGGATGATGCCGCTGTCGTCGAGGTTTTTCAGCACATCCTCGGAGAGGTTAGGGATGTCGCGCGTGATCTCCTCGGGGCCGAGCTTGGTGTCGCGCGCTTCGACCTCGAACTCCTCGATGTGGATTGAGGTGTAGAGATCCTCCTTGACCAGCTTCTCGGAGATGAGGATGGCGTCCTCGAAGTTGTAGCCGCGCCAGGGCATGAAAGCGACCATGATGTTGCGCCCGAGCGCCAGCTCGCCGTGGCTGGTGCAGGGCCCGTCGGCGAGCACCTGGCCCGCGGTCACGCGGTCGCCTTCCTTGACGATGGGCTTCTGGTTGATGCAGGTGTTCTGGTTGCTGCGCTTGAACTTGATCAGCGTGTAGACATCGGCGCCGACCTCGCGGCTGTTGCCTGACTTCGCCACATCGGGTTTGACGACTATGCGCTGCGCGTCGACGATATCGACGACGCCGTCGCGGCGGCAGATGACAACCGCCGCGCTGTCGCGCGCAATCGTTTCCTCCATGCCGGTGCCCACGAACGGGGCATCGGTGGTGAGCAGCGGGACCGCCTGGCGTTGCATGTTTGAGCCCATCAGCGCTCGGTTGGCGTCGTCATGTTCAAGGAAGGGCACCAGCGAGGCGGCCGCGGAGACCAGCTGCTTGGGGCTGACGTCGATGAAAGACACTTCCTCGCGCGGGGCGAGAGTGGTCTCGCCGGCCTTGCGGGCGTTGACACGTTCGTGCATTAGGTGCAGTTTCTCATCGAGTGTCGCATTGGCCTGGGCGATGTAATATTTGTCTTCCTCGTAAGCGCTGAGATAGAACGCGTGGGGCTCGCTGGCCGGGGGCTTCTTTTTCGAGGCCTTGCAGCGCTTGGTCTCGGCCTCGAACTCCTTGGCCTTCACCACGTCGCCGCGCTTGAACTTGCTTCCGCCGGGATTGGTGACGCGCAGATAGTCGACCACCTGCCCGTCTTCTACCCTGCGGTAGGGTGTCTCGATGAAGCCGAATTCGTTGACCCTGGCGTAGCAACTGAGGCTGGAGATAAGGCCGATATTCGGGCCCTCGGGTGTCTCGATCGGGCAGATGCGGCCGTAGTGCGAGGGGTGAACGTCGCGCACCTCGAATCCCGCGCGCTCACGGCTGAGGCCGCCGGGCCCGAGGGCGCTGAGGCGGCGTTTGTGGGTGATCTCGCTCAGCGGATTGGTCTGGTCCATGAATTGGCTGAGCTGCGAGGAGCCGAAGAACTCCTTGATGGCTGAGAGCACCGGCTTGGCGTTGATCAGGTCGTGCGGCAGAGCGGTCGCGATCTCGGGGTAGACGCTCATCTTTTCCTTGATCGCTCGCTCCATGCGCACCAGGCCGATGCGGAACTGGTTCTCCAGCAGCTCGCCGACACAGCGGACGCGGCGGTTGCCAAGGTGGTCGATATCGTCGGTGCGGCCCTCGCCGTTGCGCAGCTTGAGCAGGTAGTCGATCACCGCGTGGAAGTCCTCAGCGGTGAGTGTCTTCTGCTCCAGGTCGACGTCGGTGTTGAGCTTGTTATTGAACTTCAGGCGCCCGACCCTGGAGAAGTCGTAAGCTTGCGGGTTGAAGAACATCGTCTCGAAGAGTTTGCGTGCGCTCTCCACGGTCGGCGGGTCGCCGGGTCGCAGCCTGCGGTAGATCTCCATCAGCGCTTCCTCGACGCTGCGGACGCTGTCCTTTTTCAGCGTGGCGGCGATGACGGAACTGATCTTGTTGCGCTCGGGGATGTATATCTCCAGGCTCTTGATGCCCGCCCCGATGATCTCCTCGAGCTTCGGCATGACCTCTTCGTTCGCCTCGAGGAGGATCTCGCCGGTTTCCAGGTCGATAACGTCGGCGACGGCGCGCGCATCTTCGAGATCGTCTCTGTTGACCGGGAACATTTCCAATCCGGCCTTCTGCAGCTTGCGGATTAGCCCCTTGGTCAGCTTGCGCTCGGTCGACACGAGCACTTCTTTTTTCTTGCCCGGCGCGGTGATATCGGCTGCCGTGCGCATGCCGATCGCGGTTTCGTCGATTCCGAGGACGAGGTTTGTGTCACCGCCGCGCCCGAGCTTGGTGATCGGGCAGAAGCGCCGGATGATCTGTTCCGGTTTGGTCAGACCGAGGGCTTTGAGGAGGATCGTGGCTGGGAATTTGCGCTTGCGGTCGATGCGCACTCCGAGCATGTTGTTCTTGTCGATTTCGAACTCCACCCAGGAGCCGCGGTAGGGGATGATCTGGGCATAGTGGAGTTCCTTGGCAAGGTTGTAGTGGAAGAACACGCCGGGGCTGCGGTGCAGCTGGGAGACGATTACCCTCTCCGTGCCGTTGATAATGAAGGTGCCGTTGTCGGTCATCAGGGGGATGTCGCCGTAGTAGACATCCTGTTCCTTGATGTCCCTGATGCTCTTGACCTGGGTCTCCTCGTCCTTGTCCCAGACGACCAGGCGGATGGTGACGCGCAACGGGGCGGCGAAGGTCATGCCGCGCTCGATGCATTCCTCAACGCTGTACTTGTGCTTCAACTCAACCGCGGTGCCGCAAACTTCGCAGATCGGTGGGGGGACCGGCTTGTTCTTACCGGTCAGTTCGTGCTCTTCCTCCCACATCTCGACCGGCCTCAGGGCCCTGCCGTCTTTGGGGTGTGTGTATCGGGTTTTCTCCAACCCCATCAAGCGTCCGCAGGCACACTTCCAGTCTCCGATCGAGTAGGAGACGAACTCCAGCGAGCAGTTCTCGCGGTAGTCGGTCACAGGGAAGATGTTCTTGAAGACGCCCTGCAACCCGGCTTCGCTGCGCTCGTGCGACAGCAGATCCATCTGCAGAAAGCGCGTGTAGCTCTCCTTCTGGATCTCGATCAGATTCGGGATGGGGATGACGGAAGGTATCTTGGCGAAGCTTACCCTCTCGCGTTTCTTTCCGTTGGCCATCGACGTCTCTCCTAACAAGAGTTTGTTGGCTTCGGCCGCCCTCAAGCGGGGCTGGGCCGTGCCCATTTATGTCTCTCAACGCGGCGTTCCGGGGTGTGCCCTCTTTCCCGGGCGCCTGGCCATTAAAATTCAGAGTGCAAAGAACCTGCGGGCACGCAATAGGTAGAAAGGGGTCCTCACGACCCCCGTGTCGGCTCGTTCAAATGATCCGTGCTGTGGTGCAGATAAAATCACTTGATCTCGACTTGCGCTCCTGCCTCCTCCAGCTTGGCCTTGGCCGCTTCGGCCTCCTCCATGTTGACGCCTTCCTTGATCGGGCTCGGGCACTTGTCGACCACGTCCTTGGCTTCCTTGAGCCCGAGGCTGGTCAGCTCTCGCACAGCCTTGATCACCTGCACCTTCTTGTCACCAAAGCTGGTCAATATAACGTTGAACTCTGTCTGTTCCTCGGCAGCCTCGGCTGCCGGGCCGGCGCCGCCGGCGACTCCGCCGAAGGCAACCGCGGCGGCTGCACTGACGCCGAACTCATCCTCGATCGCCTTGACAAGGTTGTTGAGATCGAGCACGCTCATATTCTTGATGTGTTCGATGATCTGATCGTTTGTTAGCTCTGCCATCGTCTCCTCCAGCTACATCCACTTAAAACTGGCTGTAGGTTTTCTTATTTCTTCTGGGCTGCCACCTGATTGAGTGCGACAGCTAGGTTTCGAACAATATTGTTCAGGGCCGATGCGAGGCCCTGGATCGGGTACTGCAACAGGTAAAGCAGCTTGCTCAACAGCTCTTCGCGACCTGGAGTCTTGGAGAGCTGCTCGATCTCGGGCGCCTCCATCAAGTGTCCGTCGATCACGCCGATCCTGATCTTCAGGGACGGATTGTCCTTACTGAAGTCAACCAGGGTTTTGGCGAGCGTAACCGGGTCGTGGTCGTTGTAGGCCACGGCGCAGGGTCCGACGAAGTGCTCGTCGAGGCTTTCGAGGCCGGTGCCCGGGATGGCGCGGCGAGCCAGGTTGTTCTTCACGACCCTGTAGGTGCTTTCGCTGTTGCGAATGCGGGTGCGCAGATCGGTCGCCTCGGCCACGGTCAGCCCTCGGTAGTCGACCAGAACCGCGTAGGGCACGTTCTTGATCTCCTCCGACCACTCTTCGACGAACCTGACCTTTTCTTCTTTCCTCATGGTGCCGTCCTCACTGTTCCTCGAGCGAGCCGGTTTCGATGTCGAGGCCGGGGCCCATAGTGCTGCTCAAGGCGATGCTTCGCAGGTACCGGCCCTTAGCCGCCGGGGGCTTGGCCTTGATCACCGCCTCGGCGAAGGCTCTGGCGTTGGTTACCAGCTTCTCGGTCCCGAAGCTGATTTTTCCCAGCGGTGCGTGGACGATACCGCCCTTGTCGACGCGGAACTCCACCTTGCCCTTCTTGATCTCGGCCACGGCGGTGCCGACGTCGTTGGTTACCGTTCCGGTTTTCGGGTTGGGCATCAGCCCGCGGGGGCCGAGTACCTTTCCCAGCTTGCCGACGATGCGCATCATCTCCGGAGTCGCTACCGCAGCGTCGAACTCAAGCCATCCTTCCTCGATCTTCTTCGCGAGATCCTCGCCGCCGACCTCCACGGCGCCGGCGTCCCTTGCCGCATTGGCGGCTTCGCCGGCGGCGAAGGCCACCACCCGCTTCTCGACGCCCGTGCCGTTGGGCAGCATCACTGTGCCGCGAACCATCTGGTCGGCATACTTCGGGTTGACGCCGAGGCGCATGGCGATCTCCAGCGTCTCGTCGAACTTCGCGAAGGAGTTCTCGACGAGGAAGTTGACCGCCTCCTCGACGGAGTAATTGCGGTTTTCAACCTTGTCCCGCACAGCAGCGACCTTTTTACCTCTTCTTGCCATCGGGCTTCTTCTACTCCTCTATCTGGATTCCCATGCTGCGCGCGCTGCCGGCAATAATCTTCTTGGCAGCCTCGACGTCGTAGACGTTGAGGTCGGGCATCTTGATCCGGGCGATCTCCTCAAGCTGGGCCTGGGTCAACTTGCCGACTTTCTCGCGATTGGGCTCGGGACTCCCTTTGGCGATGTTAACCGCCTTCTTGATCAGCACCGCTGCAGGAGGCGTCTTGGTGATGAAGCTGTAGGTCTTGTCGTGAAAGACCGTGATCACCACCGGGATGATCATCCCCTCCTGGTCGGAAGTGCGGGCGTTGAACGCCTTGCAGAAATCCATGATGTTGAGTCCGTGCTGCCCCAGCGCGGGGCCGACCGGCGGCGACGGTGTCGCCTTGCCGGCTGGAATCTGCAGTTTGATGTATCCAGTGATCTTCTTAGCCATTTATCTCAAGCCTTTTCCACCTGCAGGAACTCTAGCTCGACCGGTGTGGCGCGGCCGAAAATTGTCACGAGTACCCGCAGGGTGCTGCGCTCAATGTTGACATCCTCCACACGGCCCTGGAAGTTGGTAAACGGCCCGTCGATGATCCGCACCACGTCGCCCGGCTCGTAGATCGTCGCCGGCGCTGGCTTTTCGGCCGTTTCCTCCATCCGGTTGAGGATCTGGTCGAGCTCCGATTCGCTCAACGGCGTTGGGTTTTTGCCGCTGCCGACGAAGCCGGTGACCTTGGGCGTGCTGCGTACGAAGTGCCAAAGGTGGTCGTCCATCTCCATCTTGATCAGCAGGTAGCCTGGGAACAGCTTCTTGTCGGTGACAACCCGCTTGTTGCCGCGGCGCTCGACGACGTCCTCGGTCGGGATCATGATCTCCTCGATCCGGTCCTCGTAGCCCATCGCTGAGATGCGCTGCTCCAGGCTCTCCTTGACCTTCTTCTCGAAGCCGGAGTAAGTGTGCACCACGTACCAGCGCTTGGCTGTCTGCTGTTCAGTTTCCGTCATCTCATCAAGCCGGTGAGAAAGTCGTTCATTGCTCCCACCGAGAAGGACAGTACCAAGTCGGAGAGGTAGAGGAAGCCGGCGAATATGAACACGGTGATGATCACAACGATCGTGGTGTTCTTCACCTCGTCCCACTTGGGCCAGGTAGTCTTCTTCAGCTCACCCTTGACCTCTGTGTAATAACGACTGATCTTTCCGAACATCGCTCCGTGCTCCCGTTTACCCACCCGCTGCCGTGGAGTGGCAGGCCAGGAGGGACTCGAACCCCCAACCCCCGGTTTTGGAGACCGGTGCTCTACCAAATTGAGCTACTGGCCTGTCGTCCCTGTCAATCTCCAGCGGTATCACTTGATCTCTCGGTGCAGCGTGTGCTTACGCGAACGCTTGCAGAATTTTTTCAGTTCCAGCTTGCCTTTGGCGGTGCGGCGGTTCTTGGTGGTTGTGTAGTTGCGGTCGCCGCATTCCGTGCAGGCAAGCGTGATAATCTCTCTCTTCGTTCCTTTAGCCATGGCTCGGTTACTCGATGATATCTGAGATGGTTCCGGCGCCGACGGTGCGGCCGCCCTCGCGGATGGCAAAGCGCAGGCCCTTCTCCATCGCGATCGGGGTGATGAGCTCCACCTCGATCGTCACGTTATCGCCAGGCATCACCATCTCCACGCCCTCGGGCAGCGTCGAGTTGCCGGTGACGTCTGTGGTGCGGAAGTAGAACTGCGGACGGTAGCCGCTGAAGAACGGCGTGTGGCGGCCGCCCTCCTCCTTGGTCAGCACGTAGACCTCGCCCTTGAACTTCACGTGCGGCGTGATCGTGCCCGGGGCCGCGATCACC
>DATKUA010000141.1:0-3591 GCA_035530855.1 Acidobacteriota bacterium
TCTCTGTATTGACGCTGAAAATCCCCATATTCCAGACCGATCTCGTCCTCGCTGCCCGCCTCATCCTGCGCAATTGGTAGAATGGCCGTGGCATAAGAAGAGATGATCGGAGCCGCTATTTTGTCAATTTCTTTCGGAAAATCTCGGTAAAAATCATCAAGCCAGAGGCTGAAATCCGCGATCCCGTGTTCGGTCAGCATTTCCTTTAGCGCCTTTCTTACTGCACCGACCTCTTTCTTCACGAGTTGCTTTGCGAACTGCTCAAACTTCGGCCTGTAGGCGATTGTCAGCCGCCGGCGCAGAGTGGCACTCCGTGTCTGCACAGTTCTCTTCGCTGCAAGAAAACCGCTCTTGTTCTCGATGGTGAGCGGCTGAGGCGTGATCACCATTTCCTTATTGATCATATTCAACGGCATCACGTACACCTTTCCCAGTCCGGCCGGCTGCGGATTCATATCCTCAAGATCCAGTACCATGTCTGCGTTGAATACGCCTCGATCCAGCATAGAATTGTAAAATAACGTCCGTGCTTGCAGATCGCCACGCAGGAGCCCTTTCAGCTCAAACTTGATGTAGTGCGTTCGGCGCTCCGTGTCGTCGAACAATTTGATATTCATCGCTTGTTCGATCTGCGTAACGATCGGCAGCAGTGAATAGACGACCAACTCCAGAGATTGTTGCTCGATGTTGCTGAAGGTAGCCCGAATAAGATCCCGCAGGATATGCGGGGGAAGATTCATCCAGCGGGCAACCTCAACTACCGCAAACTGGCGTGACTCCAAAGCCTGCGCTTTTGAAGCATCAATCTCTGATTCTTTGACTTTGGCTCCCCCGGTAACAAAGATGAACTTCCAAGTTTTTCCCAACCCGCCGTATTTCTCATTAAAGTCTTTTTGAAGACCCTTACGAGTTTCCTCATCCTGTGTATGTTCAACTTCAACAAATCCTCCGGGATGGATACCGCTACCGTAAAAGGTAGCTGCAAACTCGTCTTGTGCCTTTGCGAGCCCAAGAGATTCCCGGGCGTAATGGATTATACCTTTCCCATTAATGCCATCTTCGCTGATGTGTGGAATATGAAGGACCTGCGATTTAGGGAGATAGATCGATAGACCACTTTTCAGTCGATAGATGTAGTGCTCCTTCTCCTCATCGTATTTCACCATTCGTTCCGGCAGTAACGGAATGAACTGTTGATTTTGGTAGGTCTTACGGTCGAGGTAGGTGTACCAATTCCCCCAGAGGTACTTGTGCATGATCGAGGTATAGATCCACTGCCAGGATGAAAGGTCAAAATCGTTCGCCTTGTTGTGTAGGCGGTCATACAGCGGATGATCAAAAGCATGCTCCCTTCCACCTCCGGGAAGCCGGCGCAAAATAACCTTTGGAAGTGTCGCCATCGTGCTGGCAAGGAAGTTCAGGGCCGCAAATAGAGCGGAAATTGTGAGCGCCGAAGTTTCATTAATCTGGGTACCTGCCATCGTGCGGATGCCGGGATAGACCTCGTACCACTTATCTGCAAATCCGGCATCGCTTCGGAACGCCTTGAAAGCTGCAGAGATTCGTTTCACTAAAGTCAGACCGCCCATATTTCAACCTTTGCCGGCTCGGGATGAAGCTGCAGCCGGTCCAGGGCCATGACCAGGGCTACAATCCCATCGATCTTTTCCGTGGATTTCTCCTTGTCCGGTTTCACGTTTGCCGCAGCATCGGTCATCACCATCAGGTTGTCCGCCATCCAGGTCAGCACCGGATTGTTGTTGTGTCGCAGAGTTCCCTTCAGGATCTCCCGCAACATCGCTTTCGTAGGATTACTCATAGACTTCCAGCCCTGACCGAACATCAGAATCGTGAAGCCCATCATCTCGAGGTGCGGAATGATCTGAGCCGATCCCCAGCGGTCATAGGCGATCTCCTGGATCTTGTACTTCTTGCCGAGCTCTTCGATGTCGTTTTCGATGTAGTCGTAGTCGATTGTGTTCCCGGGCGTGGCCGTGATGTAGCCCTGCCGCACCCAAACATCATAAGGTACACCATCGCGCTGGCAGCGCTGCTTGATGTTCTTTTCCGGAATCCAGAACTTCGGTAGGCAGCAGGTCAAACCGTCCACCTCGAAGAGCAGGAGGAACGCCGCCAGGTCCTGAATCGAGGCCAGGTCAAGCCCGGCACAGCAGGGCCGGCCGAGCAGCATTTCCGGATTGAAGGGTTCCGCGCACTTGTCTCTCCATCGGTCCATCGGGATGTATCGCGTCTCTTGCCGTGTCCATTGATTGAGCCGGAACCGCCGGAAGTTGTTCTCTTCGGTAGGCAGTTCCTGAGCCAACTTGCAATGCTCACGAAACTCCTCGATGTTGAGTATATGCCCTAGCGAGGGATTGCATTTCTTCCAAACTTTTTCATCAGTCCAATCGTCCTCGTCATCCGCTGCATAGATCACAGGCAGGAACGTTGGGTCGTCCGTGATCCCTTCCTTGACCTTCCGAGCCCGTTCATGCATCTCCCAGCAGATTGAAGTCCGATCCCAGCCGGCGGTTGTAATGGCGAAGATTATCGGTTGCCGGCGGGCCGCCCCGGTGCCTACGGTCAACACATCAAACAAATTTCGATTCGGCTGTGCGTGGAGTTCATCAAAGATCACTGCATGTGGATTGAACCCATGCTTCGCCTTCACGTCGGAGGAAAGCACACGATAAAAACTACCGTTGTTATGAATGATACGTTTAGTAGAATCGATGATTTTACACTTACGGCTTAATACGGAATTTCTACTTACCATTTCAGCGGCTTGATTGAAAACAATAGAGGCCTGTTCTCTATCGCAGGCAGCTGAATATATCTCCGCGCCAGGCTCATGGTCTGCAAAAAGAAGTCTTAACCCTACACCCGCTGCCAGGGGGCTCTTGCCGTTTTTTTTCGGCACTTCCACATACACGGTCTTTATCTGCCGCGCACCGTCCTCTTTGACGGTTCCAAATAAAGGTTCAATTATATCCTCTCTCTGCCAATCCAATAATTCAAACCTTCTACCGTTCCAGATACCCTTTGTGTGCTGTAAATGTTTGGAGAAAAAGTTGACGGCCTTCTGAGCGAGTACTGGATCAAATCGTGCCATCAATCCAAATCCTCATCGCTTTCTTCTTCGTTCTCATGGAGAACCATTCTTCCTCGTGCGCTGGGGTTTAAACCGAAATCGGCGCAAATCGCTTTACACATTTGTTGCGCTTTGTTCATGGCCGTAAGCTCGGGAATCGTCTGAGAGTTTTTCTCATATAGATACGCCGTTATGCCTTTCAGCTTTTTCCCGTCTTTCGTTATTAGCCTGGCCGATTTGATCATCTTGGCGCACTGGACAACGATGCTGTAGTTGTGGCAATACATGGCAAATTGCGCCATGTCTTCTCTGACGAGAAGTCCAAGTTTGAACAATATCGGAGCACAGCGTTTCCATTCATGACGCGCCGCGGTATCAAGCCACTTCGGATACTCCGGCATAATCGGCGAAGGCTTGGGTTCATTGAGATTTAGCTTCTGATGGCCCGGATTGCCTTCAAGTAGTTTTAATGCTGTTGGTATCCGTGCTGGCCCAGGCAT
>DATKUA010000142.1:0-2340 GCA_035530855.1 Acidobacteriota bacterium
AACTCGGTGTCGATGATCTCGCACACCCAGGGCTGGCTGCATTGCGACATCCCCGGCACCGACGCCTCGGGCGTGGTCAAGTCGCTGATGGACGAGCTCTACGACGAGTTCAAGCGCGAGGAGATGCCCAACCGCGTGCACATGTCCACCTCCTGCTGCGAGATCAACTGCGGCGGCCAGGCTGACATCGCCATCATCATCCAGCACACCAAGCCGCCGG
Source organism: Acidobacteriota bacterium (assembly GCA_035530855.1). Taxonomy (GTDB): domain Bacteria; phylum Acidobacteriota; class DATKUA01; order DATKUA01; family DATKUA01; genus DATKUA01. The sequence continues at coordinate 221 of DATKUA010000142.1, forward strand.
TGATCAACCATGAGCTGGTGGCCAACGTCTGCGAGCGGCCGACGGTGGTGGCGCGCTGCCCGGTGGCGGCGATCCGCCCGGCCATGGTCAATGGCAAGCCCTCGCTCGAGGTCGATGAGAAAAAATGCATCTGCTGCGGCGCCTGCTACCCGCCCTGCCCGCCGATGCAGATCAACGATCCGGAAAACTCCAAGCTGGCCATTTGGGTCGGCGGCAAGAATTCCAACGCGCGCGGCAAGCCGACCTTCATGAAGATGGTGACCTCGGGCCTGCCCAACAACGCGCCGCGCTGGCCCGAAGTGGCCGCGGCGGTGAAGAACATCCTGCATGTGTACAAGGACGACGCCCGCCCCTGGGAGCGCATGGCCGACTGGATCGAGCGCATCGGCTGGCCGCGCTTCTTCGAGAAGACCAATCTGCCCTTCACCAAGTACCTGATCGACGACTGGCGCGGCGCGCGGGCCAACCTCAACGCCTCGACGCATATCCGCTTCTAAAGGACGACTGGATGAAATTCGGCATTCTGGTCAATGAGGGCCCTTACCAGCACCAGGCCTCGGACTCCGCCTACCTGTTCTGCAAGGCGGCGCTGGAGAAGGGTCACGAGATTCACCGCGTGTTCTTCTATCACGACGGGGTGAACAACGCGAGCCGCCTCACCGAGCCGCCGCTGGACGACCGCAACATCGTCAACCGCTGGACCAAGCTCTCCGAGGAACACCAGCTCGATCTGGTGGTCTGCGTCGCTGCCGCCCTGCGCCGCGGCATCGTAGACGAGAACCTGGCGCCGGGCTTCCGCATCTCGGGCCTCGGTCAACTGGTCGAGAGCGGCATCGAAGCCGACCGCGTGGTCACGTTCGGCGACTGAGGAAAAAGAGCTATGGAAGGTGTAGTCAAGAAATTCATGTTCGTCAATCGCAAGGCGCCCTACGGCACCATCTATGCCCTGGAGTCGCTGGAGGTGGTGCTGATCTCGGCCGCCTTCGACCAGGACGTCAGCCTGGCCTTTCTCGACGACGGTGTCTATCAGTTGAAAAAGGGCCAACAGACCAAGGGCATCGAGACCAAGAACTTCTCGCCGACCTACCGCGCTCTGGACGGCTACGACATCGAGAAGCTCTACGTCGAGCGCGAGGCGCTGGCAGCGCGCGGCCTGACCGAGGAAGACCTGCTGGTCGACGTCACCGTCCTGTCGCGCAGCGAGATGGGGACGCTGATGGAAGAGCAAGACGTGGTACTGAGTTTTTAAAGGAATCTTTGCATGCTGCACATCATCAACAAGTCGCCGCTGGAGAAGAACACGCTGGAGTCCTGCCTCTCGGTGGCGACGGCGGGAAGCACCCTGCTCTTGATCGAGGATGCCGTCTATGCCGCGACCCGCGGCAACGCCTTTGAAGCCAGGCTACAGGCGGCGCAGGGCCGCTTCAAGATCTGCGTGCTCACCCCGGACCTGGAGGCGCGCGGCATGGCCGACCGCCTGATGGCCGGCGTCACCGGCATCGACTACGGCGGCTTCGTCGATCTCGCCGCTGAAAACAAGTGCCAGTCTTGGCTTTGACAACGCAGCAATAACATTGCCCCGGGGCGGGCAGTAACCCGGGCTCCCAACAGGGCTTTACCTTTTTCACCAGGAGACAAATCATGGCAACAATCGAAGTGGGCGGCAAATCTTACGATACCGACGAGGAAGGCTATCTGACCGATCTTTCCCAATGGAACGAGGATGTCGGCAAGTTCATCGCGCAGCAGGAAAATGTCGACATGACCGAGCAGCACTGGGAGGTCGTAAACTTCCTGCGCGAGTACTACAACGAGTTCCAGATCGCGCCCGCAGTGCGCGTGCTGACCAAGGCCATCGGCAAGAAGCTCGGGGCAGACAAGGGCAACAGCCAGTATCTGTACGAGCTGTTCCCCTACGGCCCGGCCAAGCAGGCGTGCAAGATCGCCGGGCTGCCCAAGCCCACAGGCTGCGTCTGAGCCAAGAGCCGCAGATTGCTTCGCCGTTGGCTCGCAATGACACCTAATTTCGTCATTGCGAGGCCCATCGGGCCGCGGCAATCTCGCAAACAGCCATGACCGCCGCCACCCTGTTCTTCACCGCGCTGTTCTACTTCGCCGCG
>DATKUA010000143.1:0-4015 GCA_035530855.1 Acidobacteriota bacterium
GACGCCGACGGGCGAGCTGCTGTTGGCCGCCGATCCCGATGACTTGGAGAAGATGGCGAACGCCGGCCTCGGCCTCGACCTTTGCATCCTGGACGATGAGCGCTTCCTGCCTCTTTCCGGTTTGTTTCCTGAGCTCGGACACTATTGGTACTTTTATGTCGGCCTTGATGTGGCGAAAGAATTCATCCTCGAGAAAGAGATCGAGGCGGGAACATCGGATGATGTGATTGCTAAGATCAAGGGCTCTATTGGAGACGGCAAAGAGTATTCCGTCAGAACAACGCTGGTGACGGACGAAATCATCGAGCGCGAAATTCGTGTGTACGGTTCGGAGTCTGCTGCGAAAGAGACAGGCGAGCAACTTAAGCGACGCTTCCGGCCCTTCGAGATCCCGGCTTGGATTCCCAACGATATCCGCCAGAAGTTGCAGAAGCAGTTGGCCGAGACGCCGCAGGAGACCAGGGAGTACCTCGCGACGCTCGAGGCCGCGCAGAGGGTGGAAATCGACGGCACGACGGTCAATGCCGAGACCGTTTACGACCGCAAGCTGATCCAGGCGATGCTCAAGTCCGCGAAGGCTTGGGAGGAGTCGCGCGAGGAGCAGGAGAAAGCGAAGGAAAAGGAGCCGAAGGAGTAATGCACGGCGGCCCTCCGCCGGATTGGATGCGCCACAGAATGTCATCCCGCCGTTGGCGGGATCGGGCGGATTGAAATTCGCCCCTACTATCCGGTGCGACGGCGGTGCCGACCAATTGTAGGGTCATCCGCCGAGGCGGATTTATCGCGTCCGTTTCGCTGTCAACGTTCGCTGCCTCAGAAACTGCACCTCAGCGTGGCGATGAAGTTTCGCCCAGGGGCGACGATGCCGGAGGAGTAGGGCCGGTAGCGTTGATCGAGGATGTTCTCCAGTCCGCCGTAGAGCGTGAAGTTGTGGTTGAGTGCGTAGCTGGCCTTGAGGTTGAGCGTCCACCAGGCGGGCGAGTAGGGATTGCCGTTGCCGTCGACGGCGTAGATGACCGGCTTGTCGCGCTCCTCCATCGCCAAGTTGTCGTATGAGATCTCGCCGTTATAGTCGGCGTAGAGGTCGGCCTTGAACCTGTTGTTCTGGTAAATAAGGTGGGTGCTGCCGAAGACGGGCGGCACGTGGCGAACGGCATCACCCTGGTCGGTCTCGCCCGCGGCCCAACTCAGGTTGCTGCGGAAAGACCAGTTGTCGAGGATGTCGGCGTAGAGCGCAAGCTGGAGGCCGTAGACCTTCGCCTCCTCGGCGTTGACGATCGCCTGCACGCGGCTCAATTCGCCGTCGTATTCAATGTAATCCATCCCGTTAAAGGAGAAATCGCGGCGCACCATTGCGTCCTGAAGCAGCGTGTAGAAGCTGGTGGCCTCGACGAAGATGCGGTTGTTGATGATACGCGTGACGCCGAAGTCGAGGTTCCAGACGTACTCCGAATCGAGATCTTCGTTGGGCACGACGACGCTTCCCGGGGCCGACTCGAAGACCTTGGCGGCGTCGTCGATGTTGGGCGCGCGGAAGCCGGTGGAGCCGTTGATGTTGAACTGCCACTCGCCGTTGGGGCGCCAGACGAGGCCGACGCTGCCGGTCAGCGCGCCAGTGTTGATGTCGATCTCGTCGAAGGGGAAGGGGTAGAAGGTCTTGTCGAACTTGCCGTTGAGCATCGCGTGGCTGTAGCGCGCGCCGGCGACCAGTGTCAGCTGTTCGCTGAGGTTGGACTTGTAGTTGACGTAGGCGGCGTAGGAGGCCCAGTCGGAGCCATCGGGATAGCGCGAATCGACCGGCTCGGTCGCGCCGGTGACGATGTTGGTGGAGGTGCCGCTCGAGCCGACCCAGTTGCGCACGATCTCCGCGCCATAGAAGAGCGAATCCCGAGCGCTGAGGCTCTTGTAGAAATAGAGGTTGAGCGTCATCGCGTCGACCTGCTCAGTGCGCGAGTTCAACCACTCGTTGCCGAACTTGCGGTCGTTGCGGCTCTCCTCGAAAAACTGGTAGGCGAGAATCAGTTTCGCCTCATCGAACAGCGGGGTTGCGTGCAAGTAGATGAGGTTGGCGTTGCCCATGATCCATTTCTGGGGACCGTAATACCAGTCGGCGTAACGCAGCTTGCCTGAGCGGTACTCGATCAGGCGGTCGTAGCGCGGCACGTCTGACGACTCGGAGTAATGCAGGGCGAAGTTGACCTCCCAGTCCTCGGCTGGGCGGAGACGGACCTTCTGCATGAAGTTGACCTGGTCGTAGCTGGAGAAACGCTGGACGTTGGAGTCGTCGTTGGCGATGACCGTGTCAACGCCACCGATGCGCTCGACGTACTCGGGGCGCAGGTACTCGTCGTGGCCGCCGCGGCCGCCCATGCGCAGATCGTCGAAGTTGCTGTAGCTGACGCTGGTGAGGGAAGCCCATTTCTTCGAGCCGAGGTTGAAGTCGGCGTGGCCGGTGACCTCGCCGTTGGCCGAGGAGTAGCGGGTCATGAAGTTGCCTGTGTAGAGCAGTTCGTCGCCGGCGGCAAACGTGGGATCGAGTGTGTGGAAGTCCATCACGCCGCCGATGGCGTCGCTGCCGTAGATCACCGAGCCGGGGCCGAAGATCACCTCGGCGCTCTCGATCGCGTTGGGATCGAGCACGATCACGTTCTGCAGGTTGCCGCTACGGAAGATGGCGTTGTTCATGCGAATGCCGTCGGCCACCAGCAGCACCCTGTTGGTTGCGAAGCCGCGGATCATCGGGCTGCCGCCGCCGAGCTGGCTCTTCTGGATGAAGACCTCGTTGGAGGTGTCGAGCAGGTCGGCCGCGGTCTGCGGGTTGAGGAACTCCGATTCAGCCGACGTCACGACCGAGATCTTGTTCGGCACCTCGCGGATGTTCTCCTCCCAGCGGTTGGCCGAGATCACCACGGTCTTGAAGCTGGTCGGGATCGACTTGAGTTTCACCGTGAAACCGAGGTCTTTCAGCTCCACGAAGGAGATATTGAAGTATTGGTACGACGGATGGCGGAAAAAAACAGTTTCGTTTTGACCGAAACCGCTGAGGTCGGCCTGACCGTCGGCATCGGTGTAAACCGACGCGGCGCCGGAGTAAACGTGGACCTTGTCGACCGGCTTTCCGGTTTCGCTGTCAACGACCTTAACAATCTGTGCAAAAGCCAGGCTTGGAACAGCCAACAATATAATTGCCAGGGATATGAATTTCATCTTCCTGCCCTTCCGAATCTCTAATATAACTATAAATCCCCCCGCAGCGGGAGGGAAAATCGCGACAAAGGGGGAAAAAATCCCGCATTCAATAATAGGTGAAAGTCGAATTAACTTACAAGATGGTTTCCAGAGCAAGCAGCCGTTATTCTTTGATATGAACAGATTATTTGTAACGGCTTTGCCCTTGAATTGAGTCCTTTTTTCCGCATACAGTCTCCCTTCGGCTGTCTGATTCCTGCACTCAAAGAAAAACAGGGGTGCCTGCCTGCCGGCAGTCAACCAATCGCGGGTAAAAACAGTCAAATCTATTGAGGGTAGATTTATTCACTACCTTTGTCCCGAGATAAGGAGAATCCGATGTTGAGAAAACCAATGGTTTTAGTCTTGTTCTCGCTGGTGTTCTACGCTGGGTGCGGCGGGGGCGGCGGCGAGGAAACGGTCGCGCTGACGCCCGAGCAGATCGACGAGTTGTTCCAGGAATCGAATAAGGCATATTTCGCCGTTGAGAGCGACAATGAGAAGCTACCCATCTCAAAGAAATTCCTTGCAGCATGTCCCGAGAGCAAATACACCGGGATAGTCCTCCAAGCCGTCGTGAGTATTATCGGCAACAAGCGTGGTGACTATGACGGCGCAATCGACTATGCGCTGGAGATTCGAGGCAAAGTCAGCGATCCGGAAATCGTGCTCGCAGTCGACAAGCAGTTGCTGGAGCTCTACGGCAACGCCAAGCGGATAGTCGACTTGCGTGATCTATCCATGCGTCTCGAAGAGCAGGGAAGCCTGATTTACACCGATCACCTTG
>DATKUA010000144.1:0-17019 GCA_035530855.1 Acidobacteriota bacterium
TGGCAGATGTCCTCGTAGTGATCCCACTTGCGGATGTGCTGCCGCAGGCAGCCCTCGTATTTCATCCCGAGCTTCTCGAGCACCCGCCCCGATGCCCGGTTGCCGTCGAAGTGGCGCGCGAAAACCTTGTTCAGCCCCCACTTTTCGAAGCAGTAGCACAGGACTGTGCGCACCGCCTCGGTGCAGTATCCCCTGCCCCAGAAGGGCTTGCCGATCCAGAACCCCAGCTCACCGGTGGAATTGTGCTTGTCGATGGCGACCGAGATCGCGCCGATCAGTAGATCGCTCTCGCGAATTGTGACAGCGAAGGTGACCATCTTGCCTCTGCTCAGGTCCTGTTCATGGGTGGCGATCCACTCCTCGGCCATGCCCTCCTCATAAGGGTAAGGAATGTCGAGCGTGTTGGCCGCTATTTCCCACTCCCTGGCTAGCTCGTGCGTGCGCGGTCCATCTGCGAGCGTAAAAGGGCGCAGGACAAGGCGCTCGGTTTGGAGCGTCGGCTGTTCCGATTCCATGAGCGTTTATCTCCCCTTCAAAACGTAGATTAAATGATGTGCCGTCCATCCTCAAGACCTACCCGATACCCTTGCCATGCGGGGCAGCCGGTGTTAGCATCCCGCAACCCGGGAGAGAAAGCATGGCTGACGAGACGGCGGCGGCGGAAGAACAGGCGGCGAAGCCGCGGGGACTCCTGCGCAAGATGTACTACTGGGTGCTGAGCTGGGCCGAGAGCCCGCGCGCCGGGATTTATCTCTTCCTGCTGGCCTTCGCCGAGAGCTCGTTCTTCCCGATACCCCCCGATGTGCTGCTGATCGCCCTGGCGCTATCGATTCCGGCGCGGGCGTTCCGCTACGCCCTCGTCTGCTCAGTCGGCTCGATCATCGGCGGAGCCTTCGGCTACCTCATCGGCCTCTTCTTCATGGACACCGTCGGGCAGCCGATCATCGACTTCTACGGCCTGCAGAAGGGCTACGAGCAGATCGGCGCGCTCTATAACGAGTGGGCGGGGCTGGCGGTCTTCATCGCCGGATTCACGCCCATACCATACAAGGTCTTCACCATCGCCGCGGGCGTCTTCAAGATCGATTTCTTCGTGTTCATGATCGCTTCGATGGTCTCGCGCTCGGCTCGGTTTTTACTGGTGGCGGCGCTGATCTGGAAGTTCGGGCGCCCGATCCGCGATTTCATCGACCGCTATCTCGGCTGGCTGACGATCATCTTCTGCCTGCTGCTGGTGGGCGGCTTCGTCCTGATCAAATACGTCCTCTGAGACAAAGGCGTCATTCCCATTGCGCTGCCCGGCGCGGGTGTACTAGAATCACGGCAGTATCCAATCACTTTGATAATCCAAGGAAAACGAGCAGGAGGCTCTCATGGATCTGCCGTTCGGGAGTATCGATGGCAAGCGCCTGGAGGTCCGTTTTTCCACGGCCGACTTCTCGGTGGCGACGGTGATCGCCGGCATCAGCGAGCATCTCGACATGTTCGAGGAAATTGATGTGGTCTTCCTCGGCGTGGCGACCGAGGTGCCCGCCGGTCCGCAGCCGGTGTTCCAGCCCGCCGAGATCAAGGCCCACTTCCTTTACGACGGCGGCGGCGACGCGGGCAAGGCCCTGCGCCGCGTCTACCTCTCGCTCTGGAAGGGCGTGATGATGCACTTCCCCGACGAGCTGGAATGGTCGGAGGCCAAGAGCAATTTCGCCGACTTCATCAGCGCTCAGGCCGAGCTCCTGCGCGCGCGCGGCGAGACAAGCTGAATCCGCCGTGACCTCGGGTAATCACGCTTTGCTGACGGCGGCAATTCTCTGCCTCACGTTCTGCACTCTCGCGCCGTCGATTGCGGCGGCCAACACCGCCGTTGACGCCGACCTGCGCTGGGTCGAGGTCAACCTGGGACTGCAGCCCGACGGCAAGGCGACGCTGGTCTACAAGATCCGCTACAGCGTCTCCTCGGGAGAGCTGCACGGCTTCTATTTCGAGGGCTTGGCGGGTGTGCCGCACTGGGACGAGGTGCTCAGCGTCGCCGAGGACGACCGCGGCAGCCGCTACCCGCTCTCGATCACCAAAGCCGGGGGCGACAGGTGGGACGTGGTGCTGGCAGGCGGCGCGGCGGTCGGCGCCGGGCACGAGGTCACCTACATCCTCGTCTTCGGCCTCGATCTGCTCCGCTATCAATACCTCGGGCTGACCGAGAGCGAGGAGTTCGGCGAGCTGGCCTACCTCAACTGGGCGCCGGTGCAGTGGGACGAGTCGCTCGAGCACGAGACGGTCTACGTCCACTACCCGGTGGAGGCCCGCGGCGAAGTGACGCGTGAGACCTTCGAGGAGATCAAGTTCAAGACCGAGCGCTTCGTCAATGAGAATTACCTGATCGACTACCGCGCCCAGGAGCAATTCGGCGGCCGCTTCCTGACGGTGGTGCTGCACAAGGAAAATCTGCCACCGCAGTTTCACTTCCGCATCCAGACCTACGTCGACTCGGCAGTCTTCCCCCTGCTGGGGGAGCGCTCGGGCGAGTTTGTCCTGCCGGAGACGGCCGTCTGGCGTCCGCTGGACAACTGGATTGTGCTGCTGCTGTTCGGCTTTGGCGCGCTGGCGCTCATTTTGATCTTCCACAAGCACCGGCGCTTCGCCGCGGCGGAGTCGCGCCTCTCGGAGGTCAACTGGGAGCTGGGCGACTGGGTGCCGCCGAAAATTCAGGTGGCGCAGTACCGCCAGAAGGGCAAGATCGCCGACCTCAACATCTACGAGGCTGGCATCGTCTGCGAGGTGCCGGTGGGGGCGGTGATGGCCCTGCTGCTCGGCACGCTGGAGCAGAAGGGCTATGTCGAGGTGCTGAGCACTAGGCCGTTGCGCGTCAAGCGAATCAAGGACGCCGGCGAAGACCTCAACGATTACGAGGCGAGCGTGCTGGGGGCGATCGGGCCGGAGGGGGAGGTCAACCGCAACTTCGTGCGCTCGATGCTGGGGATGATGGCCGACCAGGCGCAGATGAAGGCCTGGGACTGCGACCTCGAGGCCACGCGGCGCTACTACCGCAAGCAGTTCCGCAAGGCCGCCGAGCAGGTGCAGAGCGAGGGCGACCTCGACAAGACATTCCGCGACGAGCGGGGTCAGCAATACGGTTTCTATTATCCCTATTACTACTGGTATTACGGGCAGCACGGCCGTTACGAGCGCACGGACCGCTACGACGATTACAGCCGGGGCATCGCCGAGGTCGAGCCTGAGGCGAGCCGCAGCTACGCCTCGTTCATCCGCTCCGACGCCTGCTATTCAGCGTGTTTTGTCCACACCGCCTGCCACGACGCCTGCCACAGTGCCTGCCACTCGGCCTGCCACAGCGCTTGCCACAGCGCTTGCCACGGCGCCTGCCACGGCGCCTGTGTCTCGGGGGGAGCGCATTGATCGGGACGGAGCAGGCTTACCCGCTGGGCTGGGTGGATGACTTCGTCAGCTCGATCCGCCCGCACGTCGCGCTGCGGCGCGAGGACAGCCTCTTCATCCTGCTGCCGAACCAGGCATACCGGCTCAATCCCACGGGCGTCGAGGTGGTCGGGCACCTGTTCGACGGCGGCAGCATCGAGGAATTCCTTGCCAGGCGGGGCGGCGGGAGTGCGGATGCGCGCCGCGATCTCTACCACTTCTTCTGCGACCTGCGGGCGTTGGTCTCCGGCTGCCTCGGCGACGGTCACGGCCGCAAGGCGGTCGAGCAGGTGCCGTTCCGGGCGCCGTTTTCCGAACTGCCCGTTCTCAGCGAAATCGCGCTGACCTACCGCTGCAACCTCGCCTGCCGCTTCTGCTACGCAGGCTGCGGCTGCCGCAGGGCCGAAGACGGGGCGGAGATGACGACGGCGGAAGTCGTCAGGGTTCTGCGGAGCATTCATGACGAGGCCGGCGTGCCGAGCGTCTCGTTCACCGGCGGCGAGCCGACACTGCGAGCCGATCTGCCGCGCTTGGTTTCCGAGGCCTGCGCCATCGGCCTGCGCGTCAACCTGATCACCAACGCCACGCTGATCACCCCGGCGAGTGCGGCCGGGTTGGCCGAAGCAGGGCTCTACTCGGCCCAGGTCTCGATCGAGGGCCCGACAGACGAAATCCACGACGCGCAGACGGCGGTGACCGGCTCGTTCGATCGCAGTTGGCGGGGCATCGAGAGCCTGATCGCGGCGGGAATCAGGACTCAGACGAACACGACGCTGACCGGCGCCAACGCAGCGCACGCCGAGGACGTGGTCGCCCTGCTGGCGGCGCGGGGGATGAAGCGCTTCGCGATGAACATGCTGATGCCCTGCGGCTCGTCGCTGACGCATGGCGACCTGCGGATCGCCTACAGCGAGATCGGCGAGGTGATCTCTCGCGTGCAACGGCGGGCCCGCGAGCTGGAGATCGAATTCCTCTGGTACTCCCCCACCCCCTACTGCATCTTCAATCCCATCTCAAGCGGTTTGGGCAACAAGGGCTGCGCCGCCTGCGACGGCCTCATCTCGGTCGGCCCGACGGGTGAGATACTGCCCTGCTCGTCGTTCGACTACGGCGTCGGCAACCTGCTGGAGCGCGGCTTCCGCAGCATATGGAACTCACCGCGCGCGCTCTACTGGCGCGGCAAGCGCTATGCACCGCCGCAGTGCAGCGGCTGCCCCACCTTCGACGCCTGCGCCGGAGCGTGCCCGCTTTACTGGAACGAATACGGCACCGCCGAGTTGGAAGCGGCGCTCGGAAAGGAGGCTGTATGAGCAGTGCCACGGCGTCCAAAGCGGGGCCGGCAAAGGCCAAATTCTTCATCCCGGGCCTGCCCTATCCAGTGCGCGTGGTCCTGATTCCGGCCCTGATAATCGGCGGCTTCGCCGCGCAGTTCCTCTTCCAGTGGCTGATACCCGGCGTGGTGCTGATCGCCGTCGGCTCCCTGCTGGGCTCGGTGCGCAGCGTCAAGACCGAGCCGAAAACGCTCCGCGGCGCGTCGGAGTGGAAGGAGGTGCTGCCGCAGCAGTGGAAGGATGCGGCCGAGCTGAGCCGCAAGGCGAAGCGCTGGCAGAGCGATATCACCAATCTGTTGAGCCCCTTCGGGATAATCCTGGCGATGGCCGTCGCCGGGTGCGCTTTGTTTATCTTCGGCTTCTCCATCGATTTCGATGCCGAGTTGTCGCTGGTCTTCATCGCGGACTTGCTGGTTTTGTTCGGGCCGTTGATGCTCATCGGCATGCTGAAGGCCTGGGAGCCGCCGTTGTTGCAGGTGAAGCTGAAAGCGCTGAATTACGTGCTCGACTACCTCGAGACGGAAACCCATCCGGACATCCTGGTGCAGCCGATGATGGAGGTGACGGAAGGGGGCGCGGAGGGGGGCGGCGGCATACCGCTGGACGCGCGGATGATGATCCGCTTCAAGGAGGCCCCGGAGAATTTCTACGGCGTGCAAGTGCAGGTGAGCGCCAACGAGGTGCAGGGCACGCATTACCCCTACCTCTACGCCGTCGTGCTATATAAGCAGGACTTTCCAGCCGATTACGACTCCGTCGGCGTGCCGCGCCACCGCTGGCTGGTCTTCGAGCCCTCGCGCGAGGACGAGGTGGTGGTGCTGGTGCTGCGTCAGAAGACGAGCAAGTCGAGCGGCTACCACACGAAGGAGCCGCGCCAGTGTGAGATCGTCGACGCGGCACTCGGCCTGGCGCGTGAGATACTGCAGGCGGGCACGGTCGCCTGATCCGTCATAAAAAGAGGACACCTCCCCACCATCTTTGGACAGTCGCCCGCCACTGCAAGTTCCCCGAAACGCCGGATTTCCGCGCTTTAGTCTGCCGCCGAGAACTGGTACGGCCCTTGCTATCTCTCCTGCGGATGTACGCGTAAGGAGTACTGCCATGAAAAAGTTAATCCCAATCGCACTGGTATTGGCGTTGCTCACGGCGGGCTGCACGACCACGATGGTGCCGGTGGGCTCGAGCAAGCCGGCCGGGGTCTCGGCCGCGGTCGATATTTTCGTCGGGCAGAAATTCCCCCGCTTTTTCCGCTCCGATCCCTACACGCCGCTCCACGTCACGCTCAGGAACAACACCGGCGAGCCGGTTCAGTTGCTGCAGAACATGTTCACCCTCTATGACCCCGACGGCAGAGCCTACGTGATCGCTCCCGTCTACGAGGTTCATGAATATATCCGCTACGAGCGCTGGACCCGTTACTACGCGCCCTTCTATCCCCACCCGGTGCGCAATTTCATCTTCCGCGAGGGGCGTCTGAAGCCGAACAAGCAGTACGAAGCGGTGATGTTCTTCAACCAGGCGACCCGCTTCGGCCAGGGCACATACCGTTTGGTGGCTAACATCCCGCAAAACGGATCTCCTATCGAGTTCACATTCAGATTAGATTAAGTCAAATATTTTCCTTGTCCTGCTACCCCGGCTTAACCGCCGGGGTTTTTTTATTAAGTGCACCCGGGGGACGCTGCGCTGATCTCGTGCTACGGACTGTTCAACCCCTTCAGGGTTGTTGTGCGGCGGCGGCGGCTTCGTTCCCGGGGTGGCGCTTCGCTTACCCCGGGCTATGAATTGGGTAACCCCTTCAGGGTTGTTCTGCGGGGTGCTTCTCAGAGGTGAGCAAAGAAACTCTGAGGCGCTAAAGCACCTCCCTACATGGATTTGCGAGTATTTGCCGATGTGTGTAGGGCGGTCCTGAATTTATCCGCCTCAGGTGGAGGGCCGCCGCCCTTGCGAAGGGCTGCTTAAAATAAGGCTTCGTTCCCGGGATGGCGCTTCGCTTACCCCGGGCTATGAACTGGGTGACCCCTTCAGGGTTGTTCTGCGGGGTGCTTCGTCAGAGGTGAGTAAAGATACTCGGAGGCGCTAATCCGCCGCGGCGGAGACCCCGACATGGACTGGCGAGATTGATATGGAACCATCGCGCAGAGCGCGATCGGGTGGATTGAAATTCGCCCCTACAGTGGTTTACAGAAGGTTCTTGCCTAGTGATAGCAAGACATTGCGGTCGGGCCTTGCACCACAGCGCGTTTTGTATTAATTATGCGTCATCCGCAAAGATCTGCCATCGGAGAGCTTGGCGAAGTTGCGCCTCAGCGCAATCCGATAACTTTGCATCACAATCCGTTCCGGAGAGGTAAATGGATAACAAACGAAGGAATATTTGCCTTGTTTCCGTAATTTTGCTCAGCTTCATTTCTTGCACTGCACCCGAAGAGACGGCATCGATTCCAATAACTGCCGGAGGTTACGAAATTGAAATAGTGTCCGCGGAGGTGACGGGCGAATACGAAAGCGAAATGGGGATATGGACATCTAACGAAGAAGATATGGAGATGGGGGTAATCACGTACACGGTGCGCTGGGTCGGAGGCGGGGAGCAGACACCTTGGGAACCATTGGACTTCATCTTGTACGATGAAGAGGGCAACGAATATGGCCATGATACTGTGATGGATTTCAGTGACGTTGACGAACCTGACAAGCGAGGAGTCATGTTCAACGTAAAAAAAGGATCGAAACTCAAAGAACTAGTAATAGTTGACGATGTGACATTTGATCTCGCCGGCAAATGATTCTTGCCAAGCGGGAGTATCAAGCCTTTATCCCTGAGAAACATTACCGGAAGACCATTGTTTCCGCTTGTAAGAATCCTATGACGGCCGGGGGACATCCGGGCTGGTGAAAAACAAGCCTTGTCGCAATTTTTTACAAAAATGAATCAAGAGGCAATTGCCGAGTTGTTGCGGGGCGGTGTTAGAGGGTATAATCGGGGCGATGAACGCCCCCGTCCCCATCGACACGGAACTTGAAGGCCGCTTCCACGGAGTTTTTTACGGTTGCGCTGTCGGCGATGCGCTCGGCACCCCTTTCGAAGGCAAGCCGATTTCCCCCGGGACCGACGAGGAGACACTGCTGCGCGGCTTCATCGAGATGCCCGGCTGGCCGAAGGGCCAGTACACCGACGACACGATGCTCACCCTGGCCCTGGCGCGCTCGATCGGGGAGCAGGGAGGCGTGGCCGGGGGGCACATAATCCACGAATTCGCGACGCTCTGGCGCAAGGGCATTATCATCGGCGCCGGCTCGGCGACCAACGACGCGATCGGCAACTACATCTACCAGCACAAGCCGTGGGATCAGTGCGGCGCGCCGATCGGCGACGCGGGCAACGGCGCGGCGATGCGGGCCGCACCGATCGGGCTGTGGTACTACGACGACCTGGAGGCGATCATCCCGGCGGCGATCGAGGCGAGCGAGGTCACCCACCGCGACCCGCGCTCAATCGCGGCGGCGGTGGCCGTGGCGCTGATGACGGCCTACGCCGTCCAGGCCGACAGCCTCGACCCCACAGATATTCTCCACCTGATCGCCGGCCTGCTGCTGCAGGTCGACACCGGCATCAGCGATCACGTGATGCGCCTGGCCGACTGGATCGTGGAGCCGGAGGACGAGGCGATCCGCCGGATCGTGGCCACCGGCCAGTTCGGGCCGTGGAGGGGCACCTGGGCGGGCGGCATCACCGCCTATGCCGTGCCGACGCTGCTGATCTCCTTCTTCTGCTTCCTCCGCCATCAGGATGATTTCGGCAAGGCGGTATCCCGCGCGATTCTCGCGGGCGGTGACACCGACACCTCCGGCGCGATCACCGGCACCCTCTGCGGCGCGCTGAGGGGCTCGGGGGCGATACCCGATCACCTGCGCGAGGGCGTCCTCAATTCGAAGGATATCGGCGCCGCGGCAGGCCGTTTCTACGCGTCACGCTTCGGACGGACCTCATAAAAAGGCGGGCCGTGATCCGCCCTTAAAAGCTCCCTCCGGAACTATTTACATCGCGATCACCAGGCCGGCGACGAGCCTGGTCGTCTCGTATTCGATATCCCTGGTGAGCTCCGCAAAGATCCTGGCGTTGCGCAGCAGCAAGTACTGGAAGTTGAATGTGGCCGAGTGGTAGTCGTAGATGTCGAGATCGCTGTCGATCCAGTTGTAGAGGAAGATCATATACCAGTCGCTGTCGGACTCCTTCGGCGCGTAGACCGCCTCGAGCAGGATTGACTTGGTCGCCGTGTCGTCCAGGTCCAGGCTGGAGAAGAAGGGATCGTCGTCGCGCCGCTCGAGGTACTGCCAGTCGACGCTGAGTATCTCCTTGTGCGAGAAGGTGCCGTCGATGCCCCAGACGCGCGTCTCGTTGGTGATGTCGTGGTTGGTCTGGCGGCCGAAGTAATAGAATCCCCCGAATCTGACGCCCTCGAGGATATCCTGGCTGGCGCGGAAGAACATGTTCCTGAAGCTGTCGCTGTCGAAATTCTTCTTCTCGTCGGCGTCGGGGATGCCGTTGCCGTTGACGAGCTCGAACACCAGATCGGTGCCCGCCCGCGGGCTGTAGGTTAGCATGAAGCCGCGGTCGTAGTTGAGGCTGGTCGAGGAACCGCCGATCCGCAGCGGGTAGATCTTGTAGTCCTCGTAGGTCAGGCGCAGCTCGCGCTTGAGCAGCGGATCGGAGATCGAGAACTGGCCGACGATGAGGTCGAGCTCCTCGCCGAAGAGGTTGTTAAAGTGGACGAAGGCGTCGTCGACGCCCGCCACCTCACCGCGCTCGTCATAGTAGAAGTAGAAGTAATAGGCGAGGTCCTTGTGGATCGTGCCGCCGCTGAGGAATTTCAACCTGTAGGGGAATTCGAAGTCGGTATCGACGCCCTCATCGCCGGAATCGTAGGTAACGAAGAGGTCGCCGCGAACGGCCACGGGAATCTCACGTAGCAGCGAGAGTTTCTCATCGCCGACGTCGACAAAGCTGCGCGCGGGCTCCTCGGCATCGGGCAGCTGGAAAGCGTTGCCTGCGAACTCCTCGCCGTATGAGTTGAGGCGCGGGAAGGGGCTGTGGCAGGTCTTGCAGCTCAGGCGGTAGCGACGGGCGAAGGCGGGGATGGCCTCGGCCGACTCCTGCCAGAGCGCCAGCAGAAGCCCAAAAGCAACAGCTATCAGGATTATCTTACGCATATCCATCTCCTGCTATGAGTCCGTTTAATCCAAGACGTTGAAGACTGTTTGCGTCTCGCTGATAAGGACGATCTCGGTTTCGTCGGGCGGCACGTTGAGGAAGTCGGCGACCGACTTCACCAGACGGCGGTAGCTGATGACCGCGTGCACCCTGACCGCGCCCGGCTTGACCTCGAAGGGGATCTCCCAGGTGTAGGTCTCGACCTTGGTTTCGCGCGGGCCTATGCGGTAGTCGACGCCCTGGCCGGCGGTGTTCCATTGGCAGATGGTGCGGCGTCCCTGGGGGTCGAAGTAAGGCAGGCAGAAGATGCGGTCGCCCTCGGGCAGGGCGTCTCGCTGGAGGCCCTGGAAGCCGGCGATGCCCTTGATTTCGCCGATGTCGAAGTAGGCCGGCTCGTTGGAGGTGATCGTCTGCCCCTCGCCCTCGAAGCCCTTGTGGTCGACCGGCAGGTGGTAGACGTTGCCCTCAGCGTCGACAGCCTCGACCCGCACCCAGAGCTGGCGCTCCTCGGCGGAGCCGGAGGGGACCTTGTGGCCGCACTTGGCGTTGAAGAGGACGAGTGTCAGCCTGACCGGATCGCCGAGCACCACCTCGCGCGCGTCGGGGGTGATGCGCATCTCGATCGCGCCGGAAAGCTTGCCGGTGTCGTGAGCGCCGTGGTTCATGTGCTGGTGTACGTCGTCATAGCGGTGGCCCATCTTGGCGTTGAGCATCGGCGCGGGCGGCATGTGGCAGACCTGGCACTCGACGCCTTCCTCCGACCACGGACCCTCCTGCCACTCCAGGTGCGTGCTCTTGACCCAGAGGCCGAAAGGATTCTTCTCGTTGTGGCAGGTGCCGCAGAGCTCGGCTTTGCCGAAGAAGTCGTTCTGCCTGATCTCGTGCTCGGGGCTGGTGCCGACGCCGCGCGGGCCGTGGAAGACATTGCCGGGCCTGATGATGTAGTTGAAATTGAAGGGGGTGTCGCCCTTCATCCCGGCGATGCTGTGGCAGACGATGCAGCTGACGCTCTCGTTGGCTCTGGATTTCTCGCTGACGTGTGGCGGCGGCACGTCGCCGGCCATGAACGAGAGCGGCGCGTGGCAGCCGTTGCAATCGGCCTTGAGGTCGGCCATTTTGGGGTCTTTCCCGGCGTGCGGGACGGCCAGCTCGAAGTACTCGATCTCGTCCCAGTGGTGGCTGTAGGCCTGGCCGTGCATCCCCTGCCGCCACTGTTGGTAGATCTCGACGTGGCACTGGCCGCAGCGGTCGGGCTTCTTGAACTGCTCGTACTTGTACCTGCCGAGCAGCTCGTCGCCGGCGTAATCCTGGGGCGAAGGGAGAGCTGCAATAATGCATGCCAAGGACAGAGCGGTGACACAAATAATTAATGCGAAGCGGCGCTTCATCCGTTCACCTCGTCACATTTGGGTGTTTGCAATAAAATATCATTTCCCTGCGGTCCTTTGTCAACTGAATAAAAGAATCCCGTATTCATTGAAATAATTGAACTGCTGTTTGTTTCCCTTGCCTTTAATTGCACAAAGGGATTAGTGACTTCGCTGCGCTTGGAGGCCGGTACGGCTTTCTTCAGCCGGCGTTGATCGATTCCGCCGTTTCGAGGCCCTGCCTGATGGCGGTCTTCATGCCGGAGTACTCCCAGCGGCCGTAACGCCCGATGCTGAAGATTCCGCGCTCGCGCAGCCAGGCGTGAATCGCGGCGAGGTTGTCCTTGCGAAAGTCGTCGTGGATCACGTAAGCGGGCTCGATGCGCAGGACGACTTCGTTCGAGATTTCCACTCCCTGCTCCAGGAGGCCGAGGCGGCGCAGATCGTCGAGGATTTGCCCGCGGGTCTCTCTCTCATCGAGGATTTCGTCGGGCCGGAAGCTGACCTCGGCATAAACGGTGCAGCAGCCGGGCGGCGCCAGCGCGGGCGAGATATTGCTGCTGACGCCGACGCGGTAGCAGCGGAACTCGGGCTCGGGCAGGTAGAGCCACTGCCACGGCCAGGGGGCTTGCCGGTTGAGGGTGAGGTTAAGGTTGAAGACGTTGACCCAGCGCAGGGAGTCCGCCCAGCCGGACGCCCGCTCATCGTCACCGCCGAGCATCCCCAGGAGTTGGTTCAACGGCATGGTCGAGACAAGTTTCTCAAACCCGATCTCGGAGCCGGAGGCGGTCTTGGCGACCCTATTCGGCAAGTCGATACCCGTCACGACTTCGTCGAAGCGAATACCTTCGAGCCCGCGCGCAAATGCCTGCGGCAGAACTTCGATGCCCCCCTCTCCGGGGTAGAGGAATTCGGGGTTGTAGCCGAGTCCCTCGGTGGTGTTGCCGAGCGCGCCGTCGACGATCGTTTCCAGCGGCGGCCGCGGCACGCTCCAATCGACCCAGTCGGCGGTTATTTCGCTCAAGGCCCGGCGGAAGAGTTTTTCGTTGTAGGGGCGCATGAAGTGCCGGCAGATTCCCGCCCCGAACGACGCGAGCGCCCACTGCTCGAAAGTCTCGGGTTCGCTCCATTCACGCTCGTGGGCCCTGATGAAGCCCAGCAGGCAATCCCTGACGACCTCGCGTGGCAGCGGATGGAAATTGGCCTGGAACGGATAGGGGATGATGCGGCCGTGGGAGCGGATTCCCGCCCGGCGCTCGACAGGTTTCAATTTCCCGGGCAGGAGTTCCTCGATCAGCTCTTCGAGACCGGAGCCCTTGAGGTGCATGAGGTGGCCGGTGTAATCGTAAACGCTGCCGCCGCAGTGGACGCTGCGCACAAGGCCCCCGGGCGTCGACTCCCTCTCCAGCAGGAGAAACGGGCGCCGCAGGTTGCGCGCCGCGGCCAGCCCGGCCAGGCCGGCGCCGATGATCAGGACCTCAGTTCGCTCCACCGCTCTCCTCCCCGTTACGATGGAGCCCGCGCGTCCCGCGCAGCCGCGGCTCCCTGATGTAGAGGAACAGCCCGAACGCCAGAGCGACGACCGCCGTGAGCGCGACGACCGTGGCGGCCACCACACCCGGCGTGTAGACGACCACCAGCCCGAGTAGCCCGAGCAGGAAGCCGGCGGCGTAGACCGTGATGACGATCCTGCGGATCCCCCACCCCAGGCGGCGCAGGCGGATGGCGAAGTGGTCGGGGCTGCCGCGCAGCACGGGTATTCTCTTGAGCGATCTGACGATCACCAGGAAGGCCGTCTCGAAGATCGGGATGCCGAGGATCACCACGGGCGCGAGTATGCCGATGCGCTCGTTGATGACCGTGTAGCGCTCGTTGATCGTCAGCGCGGCGAGGACGAAGCCGATCGCCATGCTGCCGGTGTCGCCGAGGTAGATGCTCGCCGGCCGCAGGTTATACGGCAGGAAGCCGATGAGGCTGCCCGCCAGGGCGACGGTGAAGGCGGCGATCAGGTAGTTGCCGTTGAGGAAGCTGACGATGGCGAGGAAGACGCAGGCGATCAGCGCGATGCCGGAGGCGAGGCCGTCCATGATGTCGATCAGGTTGAAGGCGTTGGTGACGCCGATGACCCACAGCAGGGTGATGAGCCAGTTGACCGGTTCCGGCAGCCAGACCAGCTTGACGCTGATGCCGGCCTTGATCAGCAGCCAGAGCGCCACCAGCTGGCCGCCGATCTTGACCGAGGGGCTGAGGACGCCGAAGTCGTCGACGAGGCCGAGGATGATGATGATCGTGGTGCCGAGCATGATGCCGAGGATCGTGCGGTCGAAGTCGTAGGCCAGCGACGTGCTCAGCAGCAGCGCGAGGAACACGGCCACGCCGCCGAGGTAGGCCACCGGCTGCTCGTGCTGCTTGAGCTGCCCGTCGGGGCGGTCGACGATGCCGAAGCGGATCGCCGCGGCGCGCACGACCGGCGTGAGGTAATAGCTGAGCACTCCCGCCAGCAGGAAGGCGAAGCCCAGCTTTGCCAGCTCGAACCAGTCCATCATGGCGTTGCCCCCTCCATACCTGACACGACCACTCCCCCCATATCACTATCAACCACTACTATCCCGCACCATCCACTTTCATAGATGGTCATTCTCTTGTATTGCCTACCACATGCCTGCCGCCGTAACGCCGGATGCCGCGCTCGTGGGCCATGCGCTTGAGCTCTCTCCTCATCTTAAAGCCATGGCGCAGAAAGCCGAAGCCCTTTATGTAGCGCGGGATGAGGCTCGGTCTGATGAGGAGCAGGTAGGTGAAGACCTTCAGCTCGTAGAGCAGAATCCACGGCAGCCCCAGCAGCCAGCTGCCCAGGCTGTCGTTCTTGGCCATCACGGCGTAGCGGTTTTTCAGCAGGTGGTGCTGCAGTTCGACCGGCAGGTTGGCGAAGGCGAACCGGCGTGCCCAATCGCGCCGCTCTGGCTCGCTCTGACCCGTGCCGCCGCGGTGGTGATAGGCGACGGCCTCGGGCGCGTACCAGGCCTTCCAGCCGAGGTTGCGCGCGCGCCAGGCGAGATCGAGGTCCTCGTAGAAGTGGACGAAGGCCTCGTCGAAGACCTGGCCGCCGACGGCGATGTCGTCGAGCATCTCACGCCGCAGCAGCGGGGCGACGCCGCCCGCGCCGAAGATTTCCTCCTCCGCGTCGAACTGCCCGCCGTCCTGCTGGCCGTAGCCGCGGTCGAGCGGCTTGCGGCTGCGGGCCAGCTCCTGGCCGGCCGTATCAATCGTCTCCCGGTCGATGCGCAGGATCTTGCCGGTCACCGCGCCGATGCGCGCGTCACGCCGCATCGGCTGCAGGGTTTTCTCGATGTAATCGGGTTCGAGCACGGCGTCGTTATTGAGCAGGAGCACGAACGGCGCGCTCGTTGCGGCGATGCCGATGTTTGAGCCGCGGCAGAAGAATTGATTCTTTTCCTGGGGTAAAAGCCTTAATTCGGGAAAGTTTTCGCGAATTAGCTCCAGAGACCGATCCGATGAGGCGTTATCGACGACGACGATTTCAGCCGGCCCGACGGTCTGCGAACGCGCAGATTCCAAGCATTCAAGCAGAAAACGTTCTCCGTTGTAGTTGACCACCACCACGGATACATCGCCGGCCGGCACGCTTGTCACCCCCACAAAAATCGCGTTAAACCGCCACCCTTTGCTCGATTATCGATCTCGCGGGTTGACACTACCCGCACCCGATTATATGCTCCAGTTATCACGGATGGTCCCATAATAGCAGCCATCCGCGGAAAGTTAAGGAGAACTTCTCCGGAAGAGTCCAGATATGAAAGTATTGGTTCTCAATGCTGGTTCAAGTTCGATTAAATTCCAGTTGATAGATTCCAAATCCGAAAAGAGTCTGATCCGCGGGCGGGTCGAGGAAATCGGCTCCGACTCGAGCCCCATCGTATACAATACCGGCGAGATCGAGGAGACCTCGACCGCGAAGGTCAAGAGCCACAGCGACGCGATCGACTACGCGCTCAAGGCGATCCTGAAGTCGGGCGTGATCGGCAATCTCAAGGAGATCGAGGCGGTCGGGCACCGCGTGGTCCACGGCGGCGAGCGCTTCAAGGAGACGCAGCTGATCACCGACGAGGTGCTGGACGCGATCGAGGAGTTGATCGACCTGGCGCCGCTGCACAACCCGCACAACCTGGCGGGCATCCAGGCCTGCATCGAGCACCTGCCGGGTGTGCCCAATTACGGCGTCTTCGACACCGCCTTCCACTCCACGCTGCCGAAGAAAGCCTTCCTCTACGGCCTGCCCTACGAGCTCTACACGCAGCACGGCATCCGCAAGTACGGCTTCCACGGCATCAGCCACAAATACGTGGCCCAACAGGCGATGCGCCTGCTCGAGGAGGACATCAAGGACTTCAAGATCATCACCAACCACCTCGGCAACGGCTCCTCGATCTGCGCGGTCAACTGCGGCGAGTCGGTCGAGACCTCGATGGGCTTTACACCCCTCGACGGGTTGATGATGGGCACCCGCTCGGGCTCGTTCGATCCGGAGATCATCCCCTTCCTGGTGCGGCGCAAGGGCTACTCGATCGAGGAGGTCGAGGAGCTGATGAACAAGCGCAGCGGGCTGATGGGGATCTCCAACTACACCTCCGACGTGCGCAACCTGCGGGAGGAGGAGTTGGAGGGCAACGAGTCGGCGCGCCTGGCATTGGAGATGTTCGTCTACCGCGTGCAGAAGTACATCGGCTCGCACACGGCGGCGATGGGCGGCGTCGACGTGATCGTCTTCACCGGCGGCATCGGCGAGCGCGCCCATTATCTGCGGCGCTTGATCTGCCTCAACTTCGCGTTTCTGGGTTTGAAGCTCGACATCCACTCCAACCGCGCCAACGACACGATCATCTCGACCAAGGACAGCCCGATCATCGCGATGGTGGTGCCGACCAACGAGGAGTTGCAGATCGTGCGCGAGATCAAGGAGTTGATATCCAGGGAGCAGGGCTGAGGCGCAGCCTGCAATAGATGAGAAGCAATGCAAGGGCCGGGCGGGCAGCCCGGCCTTTTGGTTTTTAGGGGGCAGACACCGCCCACATCTTTGCGAAAGGTCATTGCAGAATAATTGTAGGGGGGTCGTTTACGGCCCCCGTCTTTATTTATCCTGCCTCTGGCGGAGCACCCCCGTCTTTTGTTATCGCGCGGGGCGCGATCGGGCGGATTGAAATTCGCCCCTACAATGCTTGGCTATTACCCTTGCAGACTGATAGTAGGGGCGCGATTTATCGCGCCCGCATCACCGGCCCAGGACAACCCTGAAAGGGTTCAACAATTGCTAGCCCGGGGTCAGCGAAGCGCCACCCCGGGTGCGCGATCGTCAACCACACGTGCACAAAGGGGTCAGTCCTGGAATTCTAGGGTAATCTAAACCAGGAAAAACAGACATCTCCTTATAAATCAGTATATTATGCTTGATTGCATCAATCCGGCACCCTAGAATTCCAGGACTGACCCCTTTGTCGGATATCCTGTCTGTGGCGCGATCGGGGCGCATAAAGGCGCCCCCTACAGGGATTTGCGAACCAAACCTGCAGAATGATTGCTGGGAATTTACGCTCAGTGGGCGATCTTGGCCCAGTAGGCGTCGTAGTCGAAGTTGGGGCTGTTGTCGCGGTCGTGGCAGGAG
>DATKUA010000145.1:0-18069 GCA_035530855.1 Acidobacteriota bacterium
GCGTTACGGCGGCGCCGAAAGGGTGGCCGGCGATCATCTTTGCGGGCGATCGCGAAGCGTTTGAACGATGAAGGCTACCGCACCAAGGAGAGCGCACAGTGGACAGCCACGCAGGTCCTCAGAGCATTGAAACGGCGCGCATAGAAGCAATCTAAGCGACGATCTTCCCCTTAGGCATAGAACCCTATTGGAGTACCACAGATCGCCACCCAGGCAATCCCAAATTGATTGGAATAGGCGAGTCTGGATACCTTCAGGTGTGCTCGAAGGCAGCATTAAACAACGAGCAAATCAAATGTGACACGGTTTTTCAATTGAAACCGGAGATTCCGCGATATTACAGCAATATTATGAATTTTGGCCATTTTAAAAAGAATCGAAATGTCACATTTTGTAAACTTGCAGACGACTCTAAATCTCATCTATTGAGTGTGATTCGACATTTTCATCAGGGTCAGTTGTCCCAATGCTCGCAGATAAGCTCCGTTTGCTCCAATACCGTCTTGGTTGCTCTCTCCTGCTTGTCGGGTGGGTAGTGATATCTTCTCAGAATTCGTTTTACAAGACGGCGCAAATGAGCGCGCACTGATTGCTTGATGTTCCAGTCGATGGTCAAGCCGCTTTTAACCTTTTCGACAAGTTCCCTGGCGATCTTGCTGAGTGTCTCATCGCCGAGCACTTTAACTGCGCTATCGTTTGTCTCCAGCGCATCTTAGAAGGCCAACTCATCCTCGGTTAGGACAAGCCTTTAACCACATTTATCAGCTGGCTACTTCGGGAGCAAAAGGTTAGCCTTTCATATCCAATCGTTTCATGCATTTTTTCTTCTTGTTTTTAATAAGTTAATAAAGAATGCTTACAGACGATTCAATTCGAACTCTTGTCCCCACTCAAGTTGTAGTAAGGGTGCTAATAATTACTCTATGGGAAATTGGGTGGTAGCGTGTACCGGTTCAAGAAGAATGATACAGATCTGCTGGCTGTATTAACCAGGCTTGCCGATGAATTGGAATAAAGCCATAGCATATAACCATGCATTCTCCCCATGATCGCATCCTTGGGCTCCCATACTAGCCGTTCGGCACGGCACCGCCGCGGTTCCAGTGGGAGGAAGAGCATATTGCCTCCCGAGCCGCCCAAGCCTGGCCCGGTCTGCTGATCCTGTCTGTGATGACTGGCGGCGGCGCTGCAGACGGTCTACCCGCGAGTGGCTCATCAGAGGTGCTGGGTGCACAAGATGCGCAACATCGTTGCGCGGGTGCGCAAGCGCGAGGCGGACTCGCCCGATGGTTTGTTTCGTCAACCTTGGAAGCGTCGATCGCATAATCTTCTCGATCTTCAACAGGTTCAATAAGGAGTGGGAGAAACGCACCCTCAGAGTTTTTACACAAGCAGCTTGACGTCACCAGAATACGTGGGGAGAGGTTGAGAGACAAGATATTTCATGTTAATGTTCGAAACATATTAAGATCTCTTGTCTGCCGTGAGCGATCCGGCCCGGCTGGAGAAAATATGAGGCTGTCTTGGCACGGATACTTTACTGAGCCAGAAAAACCCTTAAGGGGTAGTCAGGAGCAGGAATGATGATTACTACTTTGTTCGCAGCCATAATTGTGGCGTTTTCTGCTGTGGTCTACCCGGCGCAGTTGCCGCCCGAGCAGGGCAACCCGATCGTGGAGATCCAGAAGCGGATGGTGGAACGCATAGATTACTATTTCCTCAAGGTGGAGAGTGATTGCCTGCTCCGGGTCAAGGATGCCCTGTACACCAGAAGCGAGGCCTTCACGCTGATCAACTGCATCCAGGAGAATTACCATCAAGCCACCATTACCTGGTACGATTTGAACCAGGAGCTAATAGAAGCGGTCGCCGAGATGTCCATCTCCTCCGTGGACCGGTTTGTGCCCGAGGGGCCGACGACTGGCGCGCAACGCCAGCAACAGACCAGTTTCCTCGCCTCAGCGCACCAAAGGGTAACGGGCTGGTACAAGGGCCTCGCCGCCATGATTGATAAGCTCTTCAAGGCCGGAATGCTGGATGCCGAAGCGGCCAAAGCGGTAGTTGAGCGGCTCAACGAGTCGTTGAAGAAGGTCACCGTGACCGCTCGTGAGGCCTACGGCAAAATGGCAAGCGACGACCGGCTTTCGCCGGACCAGGTGCGGGAGATTCTAAACGGGGCGATGGAAGGAATGTTCTCGACTGCCCGCGAGGACGTGACGGGGATGAGACAGTTGATACTCGAAAGCCGGGTTCAATTGGGGCGAGATTTCAATGAGACGATGAAAGTGTATACATCGAGCAAGCAGTTGCAGGAGTGGAAAGTGGGGGAGATGGAAGACTACAGCGAGGTGGTGGAACAGTTCCAACCGATCCTGGTCTCCGCTTTCGAATCGATCCAGTACCAAGCTTGGACAGTCTGGGCGGACCTGAGACCTGAGGAGGCCAAAACAGAGGAGCGAGAGCAGAAGTAAAGCTTCTCCGAATCAGAATAGCGGGGTATAGAATGTGTTACCGTTACCCTCTACCCGACTTGCAGCTTCTACTTGGCAGTCTTGCGTAAGCGCTTAACCCCCATGCCGGCCAAACCATGTGAAATATGCGAGTTAAAACTCCTCCGCCAACAGTTCACGGATCGCGCGCAGCAGTTTCTCTTTGTTCTCTTCTTTGTTCCTGACGATCCTTTTCCGGACAATACCACGCTTGTCGATCAGGAACACCGTCGGAAGGCCGGTAACGCCGTAGCTTCCCAATAAGGGGTCGCTGTCGGCTATGCCCAGCGGCTAACAGATTCCGTCGAGTCTATCGTTCCCCTGGGAACTCCGTAACAATCGAGAAGAATTCTATTCCTCCAGCAGAATTTTAATTTCTTCTTCCATCTGGGCCTCGTTACCTGCCCTGAAGCCACGGTGGTAGAACATGATCTTGCCTTCGCGGTCGATAATGTAGGTAGTCGGGAAGCCCTGGATGCCAAATATATTAAAGGCCACCTCCTCATCCTCTGCCCCGTTCTCCAGGAACACAAAGGGAAGATCTTTTTCTTCGATGAATTTCAGTGCTCCCTCGGTGTCATGCTTGTAATCGACGGCGACGATCTCGAAGCCCTTGTCACGATACTTCTCGTAAATCGGCTTTAATAGTGGCAACTCCACCAGGCAGTACGGTCAAGTGGGGTACCAGAAGTTCAACAGCACAACCTTGCCTTTGAAGGAAGAGAAGGTAACTTTCCGCCCCTGGTAATCCGTTACGGCGAAATCCTCTATCGGTTTAGCCAATTTCAGCCTCAAGTCCCAGCGGAACTGCTCGAATCCGGCCTTGCTGCCGTTCTTGGCCACATAAGCGCCTCGCAAAAGCATAACTGAATCCTCGTCACCCATCATCACTCCCGCGGGCGCGAATTTCTCAATCGCGCCGTCATAGTCGCCAAGTTCCATCAAGGCACGGCCCCAATAGACATAAAGGTTGCCGTACTTCGGCATGCCGACGTAATAGAAGTTGGAATTCCTCTCTGCTTCGCGGAAGACGGCCAGCCCTTCTTCCACCCGGCCTGAATTTACTAATGCCCAGCCCTTGCTAGCCTTTGAGGAGCCAAGACGTGAACGCAAGCTGTGTTGTATACGTTGCTCAGTCTGCCAATCGGGCGGGAGATCAGCTACAACGGCCTCGCGTGTGGACATGGCGATGGCGGCGTCATAGTGCTCTAAGGCCAGGTCCCAGAGTTCGCACGCATTCGCGTTGCGGGCAATGATCACCCGATCGAGATAATCAAGTTCCCGGACCTTGGCCATTTCCATTGCGAGCTTCTGCAGTTCATCCCCTCGGCAAGCCTTGCCGTAAAGGTCCGCCTGCACCTGCATCACCTGGATGCGGACTTTCGGTGCCTTGACTATTTCCAGGACGGAAGCGACGAATTCCAGAGCGCCGTCAATGTTGTCCTGCTGATAAGCCAGCAGGCGCACCGCATACGAGACCACGTTGCGGGTATACTGGCCGTCCGGGTGGCGCTTCAGAAACCCACGTAGGACATCGAGTTTGGCATCCTGCGTCTCCGCCGCCCTGTAATCGCCATACATCTTTTTGTAGGCATCGCGATAGGCTTCCTCGTCCTGCGTGGCGGCGCTCAGCACCAGCAACGCCGACAGCGCCAGCGCGGTGACAACTCTTCGTGACATGGGACCTCCCCTAAATAACTGAAATTGAATCACAACTCCTTTTTCAGTATCGTCTTGACCACCTTGTTGTTATCCTCGTTGACCTCGGTGACTGCATCGCCATCGTCGGCGATCCCCTGAAAGTAGAACTTCTTCCCCAGCTTCTTGACCCGCACGGCTGTGTTGACCTCGATAGTTTCGCCTGGTTTGAGAGAAGCTACGTTTTCCTCGACGACCTTGGTGTCCTTGCCCCTGATCTTCGCCGCTTTGGCAGTCAGGTAAGCCTTGTAGGAAAAGGCGCCGCTGGGCTTGCTGCCGCAATTGGCGATGATAAAGCTGACGTTAAGCGTTGCGGCCTTGGGGGTTGCTCCCCCCATGGTGATGAATACGCGTGTTAGCACCAGGTCCATACCCTTGAGTTCCAAGCCCTTGAACTTGAGCTCAGCGAAGTTGTTTGACCTGTCCATGTCTTTCAGCTCGCCGATCGGATCGGCGTATACCAGCAGCTTTTTCCGTCCTTTCGACAGGGGCGTATACTTGAGCGCCAGCGCGACGCTCTTGCCCTTCTTCAAGTCAGCGACCTTCACGGAGTCAAAAGGATCGCTGCCCTCGCTGAAAAAGTCCCCTTGGGTCTTTTCGCGACCTCTCATGAGGTATAACTCCCAGGGTAGTTAACAAGTTACATATGCTTGTCTCATGAAATAGGACGGGAATCAATCGTGAATCGATCTCAGCGGCAGGAGTTTTTCAACACTCTCTTCCTTGACAAATAAATCAAGCGCCATAAATTGAAGGGTAAACCATCCAGGGGGGGATGCGTGTCATGAGATACCTAACCAAAATGTTTTGCTTTGCATCAATCCTTGTAACTGTCCTGGCTTTGCCTGCCTGGGCACAGGTCACAACTGGAACCCTGAGCGGCACAGTCATGGATAACCAGGGTGCGGTTATCCAGAACGCAGCAGTGACCATCCAGCTTATGGGTTCCGAGCGGATCACCACGACCCAGACAGACGCTGTCGGACGCTTCTACTTTCCGAGGCTCCGCGTCGGCAACTACACGCTGACCGTCAACAAAGAGGGCTACCAAATCTACAAAGTCGAACAGCTCAGGATCAACTTGGGTACCAACAGCAGGATCGTCTGCACGCTGCCGCCCGTGACCGAGTTCGAGCGGGAGATTGTGATCGTAGCCGAGAGCCCCCTCATCGATGTCACCAAGTCCACCCAGGATACGGTCCTGACCAGTGATGTGATCGACAACGTGCCGACCTTCGAGCGCGACTTCTACGAGCTCCTCGTCATGCTCAACCAGGTCCAGAAGAACGAGCACATGCTGGAATATGACGACGGGCTCAGCATCGCCGGCATGCGCCCGCAGGACAACATCTTCCAGGTCGACGGCGTCGACAACAACTCTTTCTTGGACGGCCAGGCCGCTCAGTTCTACAGCCTGGACGTCCTTGAGGAGGTTCAGCTCTCCACGGCCGCCTATACTGCTGAATACGGGCGCGGCTCCGGCGGTCTCGTCAACATTGTCACCAAGAGCGGCACGGACCGCTACTCCGGCCGCTTCTCTCTCTATATCCGCGACGATATTCTGGACGAGAACGAGGCGGCTAACGACTGGCACTATCGGGATATGTCATTCGTCTTCGGCGGCCCGATCAAAAAGAAGAAACTTTACTTCCTCCTCAATTACAACCGCATCACCAAGCGCGACAACCGAGACTACACCCTCGACCACTATATGGGACCGATGGACTTAGAGGTCAATGAGTGGCGCGACGCCTACTTCACCAAGATCAACTGGTATCCGCGCCTCAGCCACGAGTTCATTTTCAACTATAACTTCGAGCCTTTCCATTCCAAAAACCCTCTTACCAACGGCTTCCGGCCCAACAGGGACGGCTATACGGATGTGCGGGGGGGCCACACCTTCAGCTTCGCCAACAACTGGACTCTGTCCGATAATATGCACTCGGCTCTCTACTTCAAGTACCGCAAGATCGACAGCGACAGGACGCGTAACACCCCCGAGGACCCGCCCGTATCCTACGGCTACAGAGTTCCATATGAAGGTGGCGGGGGAGGCGGCATAATAAGCTATGAAGGTCCGTACTGGACTGGGAAAGAAGCCCACGAGAGGGGATTCGCGCTCACTGAAAAGCTGAGTTACTTCACCGGCACGCACACCTATGCCTTCGGCGGCGATATCAATTATATGTCCATGGACACTTACGAAGAGCTCTCTACGAAATACCAGAATCGATATACCGTTCTGCCGCCGGACATTGAATGGTGGTACAAGAGACAGTTAGTTGGAGAACCGCGCTATAAGTACAAACAGATGTGGGCCTCCGCCTACGCACAGGATGACTGGCAGATTAGCAAGAAGCTTACGCTCAACCTCGGCGCCCGTGTCGACCACAACAGCTTCCTCGGCAATACAGTCGTCAGCCCCCGCTTCGGCTTCGCCTTCGACCCGATTGGCGACCAAAAGACGGTTATCCGCGGCGGCACCGGTGTTTACTACAGCAAGAACTTCTTTGACACCCAGCGGAGAGTAAATGCCCCAGACTCGCTAACCTCCTATTGGACCGGGGGAGAAGAGGGCGAGTGGGGCGAGTTTAGAGAGGCTAGATATCGCAGATTCCTAGATCCCGACATCAAGACGCCCTTCACCTGGCAGATGAGCATCGGAGTGGAGCGGATTCTGACCGGTGATCTCACCTTCAACGTTAATGCCGAGTACAAGAAGAACGAAGACCAGTTCTACGTTGTGTGGTTCAACCTGGTTGATGAGAACACAGGGAAACGCCCCATCGACACCATAAATGACGATTCAATGTACGGGAACCAGGGCCATAGCACCTATCGCGCCTTGGTGATCGGCCTCAACAAGCGTTACAACGGCCGCTGGATGCTCCGCGGCGACTACACCTTGTCCCGCGCCGAGGGTAATGCCAGCAGGTACTTCGGCGGCTCCTGGGGTAGCATCTTGTGGCAGACCCAACAGAACCAGGATAAGTGGGTCAACAGCATAGCCCCGCTCAGTTTCGACCTCACCCACCAGCTTAAGCTCACAGGTGTGTTCCGCTTCCCCCTCGACATCATGTTCAGCTTCCATTGGTATTACCAAAGCGGCTATCCCATGCATGGGGCCGATTCCTATAGAGATATGCCGGACTTGAACGCCTTCCGCATGCCGAGCACGCGGAAGATGAATGTCCGCTTCCAGAAATCGATCCGTTTCGGTGGCCAGAGGAAGCTGCACGTTTACGTGGATATGCTCAACTTCCTCCAAGACAAAAATGATGTCTATGTTGACAGGTACCGACTAGACAACTATGGAAATCCTAACCCCTTCTTCATGGTGGGGTATGCGTATGGTTACACCCAGGGGACTCCAGGGCACTATTACGGCAGAATGCGTGAGACGCAAATAGGAGTGAAATTCGACTTCTGACCCACGTGGCTTAGGCAGGGGCGGCCGTTCAGCCGCCCCTTATAATTTCCGCCCGTTCTCGGTAGGTGCTGATGATACCCATACCGTGACATAAGAGGACTTGCCTGCAAGTTCCGTGCTACTGAAAGCCCATAAATTGTTTAGCGGCGGGATAATTACATCCTCCTCGCCGAGCAGTAAGGAGAGGAGATAAATGCACAAGCTTTGGACGGCGACCCTTGTGGCTTTGTTAATTACGGATTTTGCGTTCTCACAGGAGAAGTCGCCACTGGAGTATTACCAGGATTACACCGAGAATCAGAACGAAATCCGTAAGCAGTACCCCGATCTCAAGGAGTTTATCGCTGCTTTCAAACCCTCTCGCGAAACGATGTGGGACTATGTCGCTGGCGCCGACCCGGAAGGGATGAGCGAGGAAAATCTGCTTTATCTCGCTCTTCTTGCCAGTATGTCTACCCACCAGGACAAGTCGGTGGAGTTCTGCCAGGAATTTCTGAATCGCTTCCCGCGCGGCCCTTTTACCAATTTAATCCGGGAGAAGCTCTTCTACTCGTTGACGCGCGTGGACAAGGTAGAGGAAGCGGAAGAACTTCTCAAGAAGTTGCAGGGCATCTCTTTGCGGACCTATTTCTACGGCTATCAAAATCTCTCCTGGGCCTATAACCGCCTTGGCGACAACGAGAACTATCTGCGGATCAATCAACACCTTTTCGATGAGATGATCCGCCGCTCCGGTCACGAACCTCTGCCCAATTATGAACTGTCCCACGTGGTGTCGGGATATACCAGGCTTATGCAGGAGATGGGCAAAGAGAAAGAGTTGCTGGCGCTCTACAAAGAGTCGATGAAGAAACTCGAGCCCGATTCTTTCCCCTACCAACGTCTCGTCATTCAGGTTAACGCTCTCGAACAGATCGGCTCGCCGGCCCCGGAGCTGGCCGTAGAGCGCTGGGTCAACGGCGAGGGCAAGACAATCGGAAGCCTGCAGGGCAAAATAGTCCTTCTCGACTTCTGGGCCACCTGGTGTGGGCCCTGCATTGCCGCCTTTCCCGAGTTGATAGAAATCAGAAAACACCTTTCCGATCAGCCGTTCGAAATCCTCGGCCTCACAAGGTACTACGGACGCTACAAGACCGATCGCGATCTGACCATGGATCAGGAGGCGGCCAGGATCGTCGACATCTTCGTGCCGGAACACAAGCTGCCCTGGCCGCTGGGCTTCGCCGGGGACGAAAAACTGTTCACCAGCTACGGCATCTCCGGCCTGCCGACGGCGGTCTTGATCGACAGGGAAGGCATAGTCCGTTATCGGCTGGTCGGCCACCCCGAAGATTTCAAGGAAGAGCTTCTGAACAAGATCAACGAATTGCTTGGCGAGGGTGGTTCAAGCGACTGCAGCTAGGTTAATTGTCAGGAGTTGTGTCTGAGCAAACTCGTTGCCGAAGGCCTAGAGGTTAAACATAAGCAAACTTTTGAATGTGGTAGGCAGGCAATGTGCGTCAACTTCGTTGCCCATCAATGGTTCCGCGCTGTTTCCTGCATGCTAAAAAAACTGATGAGGTCAGCCATGAGCAAATGTCATTACAAACCTTACAAGGCCTCGCCCTGGGTACTCATCATTCTTGCTTTGGCCGTTTGCCTGTTCGCCCCCCAGGCAATGGCCCAGGCCACATGGACCAAGGTAAGCACTACCGGTCCGTCATCGCGCAGTAACCACTCCATGACCTACGACAGCCGGCGCGGTGTAGTGGTCCTTTTCGGCGGCGGTGATGCAACCGTGGCTGGCGAGACCTGGGAGTGGGACGGCACGAAGTGGACGCAAATCAATATAGAAGGGCCAATCATACGACGCTACCATAAGATGGTCTACGACAGCCGGCGCGGCGTTGTGGTCTTATTCGGCGGCCTTGACTCACGTTTCATTGGTACCGACTTACATGATACATGGGAGTACGACGGCACGAAGTGGACTGAAATTGATGTATCCGGCCCCGAGAACGATTACGGCTTCGGCATGGCATATGATCGGGACCGTGGCGTTACTGTCCTGTATGGCGGCAATGA
The DNA here is from genome assembly GCA_035530855.1 of Acidobacteriota bacterium. GTDB lineage: Bacteria > Acidobacteriota > DATKUA01 > DATKUA01 > DATKUA01 > DATKUA01. The sequence continues at coordinate 9,682 of DATKUA010000145.1, forward strand.
TTTAAGCAAAAAGGGCACCTGGGAGTACGACGGGGCCGGTTGGAAAAAAGCCTCGGACACATCTGTCCACCCGGCTGGTGGAGCCTCGGGTTTCAGGATGGCCTATGACTCCGTCAGAAAGAGGACGTTCCTTTTTGGCGGCTGGCAGGTTGGTGACTATTTGGGTACCACCCATGAATGGGACGGCTCCAGTTGGACACAAGTCGCCACTGATGATGAGGGTCCCCCCAATCGCTCTACACACTCCACTGCCTTCGACAGCAACTGGGGGAAAGTCGTCATCTTTGGGGGACAAGGGCCTTATGAATCCGGCAGTTTTGAGACGACCAAGAGCGACACCTGGGCCTGGGACGGCACCTGGACTAAAATCGACATACCTGGACCCAGCAAGCGTTACGACTTCGATATGGCCTTCGACAGCCGGCGTGGGAAAATCGTTCTCTTTGGTGGCACCGGTGGCTATACCGCAGGTTCCGAAACCTGGGAATTCGACTCCGGATATCGTCCGCCTGGCCCGGACCTGGCGGTGACTTCCATTAAGGTCGACGCGAAGAAGGGCAAGGCCGGAGAAAAGAGAACGGTCACGGTTAAGGTAGCCAACGACGGCGTCGAGGACGCCAGGAACTTCTACGTCCAGCTCAGCGAGGGGAACGATCCCGTCGATTCAATATTTGTGGATAAGCTGAATCAAGGCGGTAGCACCGAGCTGGAGTTCGACTACATCCCGTTGAAGAAGGGCAAGAAGAAGCTGGTTGCCTACGCCGACCCGTTCGCGGATATTGCCGACATGGACAGATCAAACAACTCCGCCCAAGCGTTCTTCAAGAGCAAGAAGTTGAAAGGTATCGACCTTGTGATGACCCACGTCTCCGTCAAGCTCGCAGGGGGGAGCGCGCCGCCGAAGGCCGCCGAACTGGTGGTCAGCTTTCGCATCAGCAACTGCGGGACCAAGGCTTGCGGCCCCTTCAAGTATAAAGTCTACCTCACGCGCAGAGAAAAGAAGATCAGCGGGAAAGATACCCTCGTGGCCGACGAGGAGATCCTCGCGCTCAAGGCCGGCGGGCAGTTGGTGATTACCAAGACCGTCAACGTCAAGAAAATCACGAAGAAATTCTATTTCCAGGGAATGCTCGACCCGGAGAACGCAATCAAAGAGGCTAACGAAGGTAACAACACCGTAGTGAGGCTCTTTCTGAAGAAGGGCCTGTAATTCGCAAAGGAGAGAAGGAAAATGTTAACCCGCACCTTGCCGATTATAGTTGTTCTGGCCTCGCTTGTTACGCCGGTGGTTTTTGCTCAGGAGCAGTCCCCGAGGGAGGCTTATTACAACTTCGTCACCCAGCGTGATCAACTTCGAAAACAGTTCAATATCAGCACCGATGAGGGTAGGAAGCAGTTCATGGAGGCGCTGAGTCCGCTTCGCGACCGGGTGGCAAAGCTTGTGGAAAGCGCAGACCCCGAAACTATGCGGGAAGACGATCTTTTCTTCCTCGGCGTGATTTCCAACTGGACTGAGAACAAAGAGAAGTCCCTGGCGGCACATAGAACCTATCTCAAGAAATTCCCGCGCGGCCTCTTCTTCAATGACGTTCAGCAGGATTTTTACAAGCGCCTCACCAGCACGGGTGAGATCGAAGAAGCACTGAAGATTCTTCCCCAGCTCCAGGCAAAAGGCGTCGACAACTATTTCGAGAACCTATCCTTTCTTGCCTGGGCGTACGTCCGGGCTGAGGATAAGGAGAAGGCCCTGGAGACTTACCATGGGGCATTTGAGGAAATTATCCGCCGAGCGGGCCACGAGCAATTGCCTTCATATCGCTTGGCTCGAACCCTGCCTTCATTGGTAAGCCTCTACCAAGAGATGGACAAGCGAGACGAGGTCCTGGCCCTGTTGAAGGACTCCTTACCCAAGCTCGATCAGGCGCCGGACATTCTCGATCGTGTAAATACACTGATAACGTCGTTAGAGATAATTGACTCGCAGGCGCCCGAGCTCGCGATTGAGCGGTGGGTGAACGGCGGGGGAGAGGCAATAGGCGGATCCAGGGGGAAGGTACTCCTGATCGACTTCTGGGCGACCTGGTGCGGCCCATGTAAGAAAGCTATCCCGGGGTTGAAGATGATCCAGGAACACTATCGCGGCGCCGATTTTGCCCTCGTCGGCCTGACCAAATTCTACGGGCAGTACATGGGGGAGAGGAACCTTTCCAAAGATGACGAGGCATCCAGAATCCTCGACGATTTTGTTCCCAAGTATGAAGTCACCTGGCCGCTTGGGATAGCCGATGGCGACGCCCTCTTCAAAAGCTATGGCGTCACGAATCTGCCGACGGTGTTCATCATCGATAAACGGGGAAAGGTCCGCGAGAGGCTGGTCGGTCACCGGCCTGAAACCGAGCAGGAGATCATGTCAACGATCGATATGCTCCTGAAAGAGAAGTAGAGCGCACAATCAAGTGAGTCAATAAGGAGAGGATTTCCATGAGATTCAAATCGCTGGCGGCACTCGGTATTGCGTCGTTCCTTTGTCTCGCGCTTGCGGCGCAGGAGAACAGCCCTGATAGAGATGCGTATGTGAAAATGAGTTCCGACATACGAAAAGCTGAGACGATTGAAAACAAGTTGGCAATTGCACGGGATTTCATCATTCGGTTCCCTGACAGCCAGTACACCGGCAACGCGATCGGTAACGCGGTGTACATATTATCCCGCGCGGACAATCCCGTTGAGAAGAGCCTGGAGTTCATTGGATCGGTTGAATCGAAGCTCAGTGACACCAAGATACTCATGCAAGTCAAAAGGGAGAAGGCCAAGCTGTACGGCAGTGGCGGACGCGTCGGCGACCTGAAGAATATCGCCAAGGAAATGTCAGCGAGCGGTTCGATGGACTACATAGACATTCTGACTCTCGGGCGTGCAGCCGTTCAATGCGAGGCATGGGATCTTGCGCTGGAGAGTTTCGATGGTTCGCTGAAGTTTGCCACCCGGGAAGCGATCGTCCCCCCCGGGGAAAAAGCCGATCCGTACTGGACCGAGGCGAACATCCTGAAAAGTATACGTTTGCGCCGCTCTATCTCCCTGAGCGGAAAAGGCTGGGCGCTTGTGAAGCTGGGGAGAGTCGAGGAGGGGCTAGTCTGCTTCAGCGCGGCGGAGAAGGAGAGGCATGTCACTTATCTCGGAATACCCAAGGGCATGCTGAATATCTACTGGGCGCGCACCCTGCTCGAGATGAAGGACTACGACGGGGCCATCGAGAAACTCGGTCTCGGCGCTGTATTCAAGGGCGATAAAGAGTCCCTGGACCTGATGCTGCAGGCTTACGAGGGCAAGACCAGCGGTAAAGAGGGCTTCGACGATTTCCTCTGGAGAATGAGGCTTGACCTCGCCAAGCCGATAGACGACGTCGCCTTTAGGAATTACGAAGGCAACGAATTCAGGCTGTCCTCATTGAGAGGCAAGGTAGTCCTTCTCAATTTCTGGTACCCCACCTGACCTTACTGCCTCGTGGAGTTGCCACGATTGGAACCAATCTGGAAGAAGTATAAAGATCAAGGTTTTGTGATCGTCGCAGTCGATTTCAAGCGGGACCGCGAGCGGGCGTTGAAGTTCATCGAGGAAAACGGCCTCACGTTCAAGTTTCTTGAGAATAGAGAGGGGGATGAGGAAGTAATTTCAAGCGTCTTCGGCACCCAGGGCTTCCCGACTACGTACCTCATCGATCGCGATGGCAAGATAATGTATCTTCATTATGGCTTCCGAGCCGGAAACGAAGTCGAAATCGAGGAGCACGTGGTTACATTACTGGGGATGTGATCGCATTCGGTGGGTAGCGTCATCAAACCTACTGTTTGAGGGGGCTTCAACACGAAAAAGGGTAATTGTGGAGAAGGAATTATGAAAAGAACAGCAACCTTTCTCACAATCCTGTTTCTTGCATACGCCGCCGTAGCGGTCGCACAGGGCGGATCGGGCAACCCGGTTGTCGATATCCAGAAAAGCCCTATTGACCGGGTCGAATTCTACAAAGCCAAGCTGAAGAGCGGTTGCTTACAGCGATACCGGGATGTTGCTCAATTCAATAACTCCCAGGCAACAGGGCTGATCGGGTGTTGCCAGGATTACTATCGGCAGACGGTTCTGATTTGGTGTGAAAGCAATAACGATCTGATAAACGCGGTCGCAAAGATGTCCGCATCGATGTCTGATCAATTTGTTCCTCCGGAGCCTACCTGCAAGGAGCAGAGAAAGGAGATGGCAGGCTTGATTGCCTCGGCTCACGGCAGGGTTGTCAACTAGTACAACAGGATGGGACAGATGGTTGATGCACTGTTCAAAGGCGGAATGCTGGAAGGCGATACAGCCAGGACTCAGGTTGAGTCGATCAACGCGTCACTGCGTAGTTTCTCAGCCGCCGGAAAAGAAGCCATCAATGCCTTGTCGAAAGAAGAGGAGCTTTCTCCCGAAGCCTGTAAGTCCATTATTGACAAGGCGTTGGAAGAGATGTTCAGCACGCCGTGCGCTGATCGAGCAGGCAAAAAACGCCTGGGCGGAACTGGGATCAGAGGAAAGCCGATAGCCCAGGGATTACCCCCCGGCCCGTTTTATGAGAGTTTGTGATTCATCACTGTTGTCTTTAATTGAAGGAACACTCCAATTTTGGTTACTCGAGGAGATGGAAATGGTATGAGGGAATTCGCATCGTGCACCACCGTTATGATGCTAACCGCTTTGATGGTAGTCGTTGCGGCGCCGTTGTCGGCTCAAGAATTCGACTACAGCGATATTGACATCGAGGTGAGGATTACTGAATCCAGGATCCCACAGGGGGGCTCAAGCACACTGATCATCCGCATCGAGGTGCCGTACGGCTTTTCTCTCAGTGCAATGGATGGGGTCTTCGATATCGTTCCTTTGAACGAAATCGAGGGCGTCACCTTCGGCGATCTGCAAAACCCGCCACCTGACAAGGTGGATGAGGTCGGCGGACACTACCTAGGCGAAACAATATTCAGATTGCCGTTTACTATCGCCGATATACCGCCTGGAGAAAGAGAGATCATCCTTGGATTCATGCTTCAGATTTGCGACGAAGAGAGCGGTATGTGCATGTTCCCAAGCGACCCGGAGGACATCCAGAGATCGGTTAAGTTCGAGATTGTGGGGGTTGAAAAAGAGGCTCCGGCTCAGCAGCCCTCAGCTGATCGGGGGAGCGTAGCGTAAAGAAGCAAGCCGACCGCAAGAGAGCGGCATGATTCCTCTTAAGGCGCCTCCCCTGGTTCAAGCATTTGAGTTGAGTATGCAGCACATCATTTAGCGGCAGGTATCTCCGCCAGCAGGTCTGTGATCAGCCTCTCCAGGCCCATGCCGGTGGGGTGCCCCACTTTCCTGATGATTCCCCTACGGTCGATGATCACGAGTGTAGGTACGAACTTGACTTTGTAGTTGTCAAAGTTTGTGCGGCCGTGTTCTATCACTGCGGGAAAAGTAACGCCGAAATCCTGGAAAAACCGCCTCATCAGAGTGGTCTCGGCATCGTATTCTAGGTCCTTGTAAAACTTCCTGTCGAACGTCGCTACCTTGCCTGTCGCTCTGGTAACGCCAATAACGACAAAGCTGGCTTCTTTGTGTTTCCGATAAAGCTCGTTCAGGTGAGGCAACTCCTCACGGCAGGCGTGTCAGGTGGATGTCATCAAGTCGAGGATAATAACTTTCCCTTCGAGCTTCTCAACCGAATCATCGCGTTGAAGCCATTCACCGACCGACAGATCGAACATCTTCTCCCCAACAAAGCCCGCGTTGTCAAGCTCGTACTCATATTTCCTTAGCGCGTACTTGTTTTGAAATTCATTCCTCGCGGCCCGCATGTGAGCAAGCGCCACCCCGTGGCCCTGCTCGCGTGATATCTTTTCGTACTCGGCTTTCAACTTCTCGAGCTCTGCGTACTCAGCAAACACGGAGCCGGCAGGGAAGCTTGCCTTCTCATCGTTGACGAAAGCTATCGCCTCGTCGTATCTCCCCATGGCCAACAGGGTATTTGTTCCGATTCGGAAAACGGAGGTAGTTGGGTACTGTTCGGGCTTTTCAGTTTTGCGGATTCTGCTCATTTCCTTCGATTTTGCCAACGCTTTCTCATACTGACCGCTGCGACTAAACGCGATCAACAGGCCGTGGTTGATCGAATCGATCAGGCGCTCGTTTGAGAAACGATACTTCTCTTTGCAGTTCGGGTACTTCCTGCGGAAATAGCGGTCGAGATCTTCCGCCCTCTGCGCTTGGCCCGAGATGGCATAGTCGAATATCAGCGCGGCGATGAGTTCAGGTGTCTCTTCATCCGGGTATTCACGGCGAAAAGTCTCCAGCGCCCGGATCGCCCGTTCCCTGCGCTGGCCGTAATGGAGCAATAAACCTCCATTGTAGTTTTCGTGGCCGCTCAGCTCCACTTCATCGAGCTCTTTGGCAAGGTTGATGAAAATCAAGCCTGTGCTCTTGCCGGATTCGACCAGATCGACCACCTCCTGGAACATCTTATCGACGGTTCGCGCACTTTTGCCATCCTCTTCCTCCAGGAGTTGTACGATCCGGTCTTCCAGTGGCCTGCCATACATGAAGCCGACCCGGCGTATCATGCCTGTACCGTCGATCAACACGATTGTTGGAATGAATGTAACTTTATAATTATCGAAGTTCTTCCTGTCGCGCTCGATTAGAACCGGGAAGGTAATGCCAAAGTCCGACACTAGCTGGCGCATTAACTCAACTTCACGTTCATAATCCAGATTTGTAAATGATCCTTCATGGTGGGTCGCTACCCTTCCAGTCGCCCATGTGGTGCCGATTATGACCAGCCCTTTGTCCTTGTACTTCGTGTAAAGCTCACTCAGGTGAGGGAACCCCTCACGGCAGGCGTGTCAGGTGGAAGCCATCAGGTCCAGCAGGATGACTTTGCCCTCGAGATGCTCGACCGCCTCATCATATTGCAACCAGTCGTCGACATTGATCTCGAACATCTTCTTGCCCGCCAGCCCGGCGTGGGCTGAAAGTGCGTCGAATTGCCGAAGGACATACTTATTCTTGAGCTTGTCTCTCTGTGACGAAAAAAACTTGTATGCTTCTTTGTAGCCTTTCGTTTCAACGAGTTCCTCGTACTCGGCCGCGATCTTGTACAACTCGGCGTATTCCGCCTCTGTCGAATCAGGCTCGAGTCTATTAACTTCGGTTGAAAGCAAATCCATGGCCTCGCTGTGCCGACCAAGTTCAACCAACGTCTCAGAGAGCAACCTGTAAAGGGTGCCGCTGGCGAAGTAGGCCGATGCGTCAGCCTTCATTGTCTCGATCATTTCCTTTCCCTTTGCTACGCACTTTTCGTATTGACCGGTGCGCCTGTAGAGGGAGAAGAGTGTCTGATCGATCTGGTCGGTCATGCGCGAGTAGCCGTACCTGAATTTGTCCTTGCACTCAGGAAAACGATTGCGGAAATACGTCGCAAGTTCCTCAGCCTTCCCTTCTTGTCTTGTGGCGGCGTAGTCTGCGACCAGCGAGGCAATTATCTCGGGCGTCTCCTTGTCAGGAAATGCTTGCCTGAAGGTCTCGTACGCCCTTATCGCCTTCTCGGGTTGCTGGGCGTAGTGGAACAGCAAACCGGCCTTTTGGCTTTCTTCAGCGCTGAAGTCCGCTTCCTCAAGCTGCTTCCTTACTTTCCGAAAGGCCATGACGGGGTTCGTGCCACTCTCGATGTCGCCCATGACCTGACTATACAAATCGTCTATGGAAGCTTGCTGAGCCTGAGCACTAGAGATTGCAAGTAAGAGAAATACTGCACACAACGTATAAATGCGCTTGCTGTTTGCCATTTCCACTACCCCCTTTGAGTAGACCTAGAATATTTGACATGGATGACCCTACAACATATGGAATACAATGTATACATCTGATATAAACTTAACATATTAGCTCGCCTCGCTTTACCGAGCAGGTGATCAGCTCGCGAGCGCCTAAGGCCGAATGCCTTAGTTGGGAGTTGCGAGGATAGTGGCTATACGCCAGTGTTTCCGGAAGCATCCGGCGAAACGGACGAAGAGCAGGCTGTCATTCGTCACATCCGCGCATTGAGGCGACGCCGAAAGGGAGGCCGGCGTTCATCTTTACGGGCAATCGCTCAGCGTTTGAACGATGAAGGCTACGGCACCAAGGAAAATGCCGAATGGACAGCCACACAGGTCCACAGAGCACTGAAACGGCGCGCATAGAGGCAATCTAAGCTTCGATCTTCCGGGTAGGCATAGCAACCTATGGGAGTAACATAGATCGCCGCCCAGGCAATCCCATATTGATTGAAATAAGTGATCCTGGATGCCTTCAGATGTGCTCGAAGGCAGCATTGGACAACGA
>DATKUA010000146.1:0-2391 GCA_035530855.1 Acidobacteriota bacterium
CCTGACCGGACACGCCTCGATGGACACGGCCATTAAGGCGACAAGCCAGGGGGCCTTCTCCTACCTGCTCAAACCCTACCAGATGGATGATCTGCTGCGGAACATTGAGCATGGCGTGGAACGCCGGCAAGCCCGGGAGGAAATTCTCCGCCTGGCTTCATTCCCCCGGCTGGACCCCAGTCCGGTGATCGAGCTGGACTCCGACGGGGAGATCTCCTACCTCAATCCGGCGGCCGAGAGGGTGTTCCCCGCCTTGAGCGCGCAGGGGGTGTCGCACCCTTTGTTGCAGGGCACGGCAGACCTGATCGATGCATTGCGGTCCGGTAATCATCAGGGAGAAACGAGTACGGACGAGGCCGTGATATCCGAAATCACCTATGAACTCCATATCTCCTATATTCAGGAAGTGAACCTCATTCGCATCTATGTGCTGAACATCACCGAGCGCAAACGAACCGAGGAAGAGATCCGCGTCTTCGCCACCACCGACAGCCTGACCGGCATCATGAACCGCCGGGAGTTCACTGCGGTCCTGGCGAGAGAGGTCAATCAGGCAAGAAGGTATGGCACGCCCCTGGCCCTGGCCATGTACGACCTCGACCACTTCAAGCGGGTGAACGATACCTTCGGTCACGATGTCGGCGACTACGTGTTGCAGACCGTCACCGGAATGGTAGGGGGCAATATTCGCGCCACCGATATCATGGCCCGTTGGGGGGGAGAGGAGTTCATGGTGCTCATGCCTCAATCAGGCATACAGGCCGCCAGGGTCGTGGCTGAGAAGCTGAGGATGCAAATCTCCAGCCATCACTTCGATAAAGTGAATGAACTGACCGTCAGTTTCGGGATCACCGTGTTTGAACCGGCGGACGACCCGGATTCCCTGTTGAAAAGGGTGGACAACGCCCTGTACCTGGCCAAGAAGCAGGGCCGAAATTGTGTGGCGGTTCTGCCCCGTGAGGTTGGTTCTCCGGTAAACGCGATCGATTGACGACAAAGGGAAAGCCCTGGGGAGTGAAGGTTATGAAGATTGGAAATGAAAGAATTGTAACCAGGTTCAATACCGTATCGCTGGGCGAGGACGGAGTCTAACAAGTGAGCCCAACACCGAATATTCATGAAGACCCACGGCTCAAGGAAATAATCGAAGTCATCTTCAGGTTTGCCGAGGGCGACCTGCAGGTCAGGGGTCGCATATCGGAAATTGGCGATGCGGTAGATGGCGTCATGTCCGGCGTCAATATTCTCGGGGAGAAGCTCGAGGCGGCTTCTGCCGAGCGCGAACGGGCAAAGCAGGCGACAAAAGAGGGTGAGGAAAAATACCGGGAGCTGTTCGAGGGCTCGCGCGATGCATTACTTGTAATGGTGTCGCCGTCGTGGCGCGTTACCGAGGCCAATCCGGCCCAGCTGCAGTTGCTCGGAGCCAAGAGCCTGTCCGAACTCACAGAGCTGGGGCCGTTGGACATTTCTCCGGAACGACAAGCGGACGGAAGGCTATCGGCCGAGAAGATGCAGGAGATGATGGAGATAGCCCTGCGCGACGGTTTCCGCGCTTTCGAATGGGAAAGCCGGCGGTTAAATGGCGAAACTTTTACCGCCGATATCCTGCTGACCCGTATAGAGGTAGAGGGCAAAATCGCCTTGCAGGTCACGTCGCGCGACATCACCGAGCGCAAGCAGGCGGATGAGAAGATTCTGAACTTGAACCAGTCACTAAAGGAAAAGGTGCAGCAACTGCTGGAGACGCAGCAAGAGCTTGAACAGCACCGTGTACACCTGGAACAGGAGGTGGCCCAGCGAACATCCATCCTGACGGAAGCACAGCGCATCGCCCATCTCGGCAACTGGGAATGGGACATAATCAATAATGCGACAAACTGGTCAGATGAAATGTATCGTATCTTCGGCTACGAGCCGCAGCAGATCGGCGCGAGCTACGAGACTTTCCTGAACGCAGTGCATCCGGAAGACCGCCAGCTGGTAGACGACAGCGTGCACGACGCGCTGGAGCGACGGCACAAATACAGCATAGAGCACCGCATCCTGCAGCCGGACGGTACCCTGCGTTTTGTACATGGCCAGGCCGAGGTGATTCAAGGAGAAGACGGCAAGCCCATCAGTATGCTGGGAACCTTTCACGACATCACCGAGCTCAAGCAAGCGGAGCAGACACTTCACGATAGCGAGAGCCGCTATCGCAACCTGATCGAAACCTCCCTCGACTGGGTTTGGGAAGTCGACGAAAACGCGGTCTATACCTACGCGAGTCCAAAATCGTTCGACATCATCGGCTATCAGCCCGCACAGTTGATCGGAAAAACGCCTTTTGACCTGATGGAGCCTGAGGAGGCCAGGCGGGTTGCAAGTCTGTTTGCCCCGCTCGTCGCGTCT
>DATKUA010000147.1:0-4556 GCA_035530855.1 Acidobacteriota bacterium
ACAGCTCATCGCAGGCCGCGAGGCTGATCACCAGAAAGGCCGTAAGGGCGGCCAGAAACATTTTTGTCATTCGCATTGGGACATCCCCCGCAAAACTCTCTAATCCTTTGTCGTATCAGCCGGATGAAAGGTTTCTTCAACGATGCAGACTGCACGGATTCATTCATAAGTTAAACGCTTTGCGTGGTCGCTAAGTTCATCCGCCCGGCGGCTCTCAACGGCGGCGACGCAGCCGCCAGGACGGATTTGTGTCCCAGGCCTCCACGCGGAGAGATAGCTCTCAGAAGTTGCCCCGGCTCTGGCTCTTGAAGCGCCCTTCGTAGGTGGCGCTGCCCTCGCATCGCTGGAAGATGAACTGGCAGATACGGGTGCGCGGCACGATTTTCAGCGGATTGGGGCTGAAGTTTGACATCTCGAGCAGCTGGTGGTTGCTGATGCCGGGCTGCATGAAGCTGGCCGAGACGTGGACGAGCAGGCCGACGCGGGCGAAGCGGCTGCGGCCCTCGAGCCAGCCGCAGATGTCGGGCGGCGTGGTGATGTGCTCGAGGGTGATGCCGAGCACGGTCTCTCCCGGCATGAGGATGATGCCGTCGGGCATCCTCGCCCAGTCGGTCAGCTTGCTGTAGTCGACGTCGTCGGTGACCTCGACGACCTTGCGCGTCGACTGGTAGACGCGGAATTCGTCGCCGAGATGCAAGTCGACGCTGCCGGGACCGAGTTGATCCTCCTGGAACGGCTCGATCACGATCCGGCCGCTCGCCATCTCCTTGAGAATCTCATCATGGGTCAGAATACTCATCGGTAAAACTCCGCGATCGCGGCTACGACCTGCTCGATCTGCTCCGCCGTCAGCTCGGGGTAGACCGGCAGCGAGATCACCTCCTCGACCGCTCTCTCGGTTTCGGGGCAGAGGCCCTTTTCGTGTCCGAGGAAGGCGAAACAAGGTTGCAGGTAGAGTGGGACAGGGTAATAGACGGCGTGGCCGATGCCTTTGTTGCGCAGGAAATCGGCGAGTTCGTCGCGAGCCTCGGCCCTCAGTGTGTATTGATTATAGATGTGGCGGTGGCGCTTGTTTTCCGACTCGGCGTTATGTGGAGTGACGACCATGCCGGGGGCCAGGTCGCGCTCCTGGAAGAGTTTGTTGTAAGTCTCGGCGTTTTCGCGCCGGGCGTCGCTCCAGCCGTCGAGCCAGGGCAGCTTGGTCTCCAGCACCGCCGCCTGCAGCGCGTCGAGGCGGCTGTTGATGCCGATCTCGTGATGGATGTATTTCTCCCGCTCGCCGTGCATGCGCAGCGAGCGCAGCCTCTCGGCGAGTTTCTCGTCGGCGGTGGTGACCAGGCCGCCGTCGCCGTAGGCGCCGAGATTTTTGGAGGGGAAGAAGGAGAAGCAGCCGAGGGTGCCGATGGAGCCGGCTGGGCGGCTGTTGTAGCGGGCGCCGATGGCCTGTGCGGCGTCCTCGACAACCGGGATGCCGTGCCTGCCGGCGATCTCCATGATCTTGACCATTTCAGCCATTTGACCGAAGAGGTGGACGGGCATGATCGCCTTGGTTTTTTCGCTGATTGCCGCTTCGATCTTTTCCGCGTCAATGTTAAAAGTGCGAGGATCGATATCGGCGAACACAGGCACCGCGCCGAGGCGGACGATGTAGCTGGTGGAGGCGTAGAAGCTGAAGGGTGTGGTGATTACCTCGTCCCCGGGACCGATGTTCAACGCCATCAACGCCAACTGCAGCGCATCCGAACCCGAAGCGCAGCCTACGGCGTGCGGCACTTCGCAGTATGCGGCGGCCTTCTCCTCGAAGCTACGCACCGTCTCGCCCAGGATGAACATCTGGCTTTCGAGCACACCGTCGATAGCTTTTCTGATCTCTTTTTCTATCTGCCTGTATTGGGCCTTCAAATCGAGAAGCGGCACTTTCATGGTGTTCTCCTGCGTTGTGCTTACTCCCCCCGAAGGGTGTGAACGTTAGCACAACGGTGGATAGCCCGCAAGCTTGTTGAGAGAGCGGCCGGAGAGCAAGTAATTGCTTCATTACCAAGGCGGATTGCTTGACACCCCCCAGGCCCCGTGCTAGATATTTTGGGCGACTTGATGAATGCAGCGATGATGCGGTTCGCCGGTTGCCGCGAGGCGTAACCGCTTCTTTAATACATGAGGGCTGAATGAGTTGGTTGTTCAAATAGATTTATCCGTAATCTACATCCTGATCTGCTTCCTGGTCGTTTTCTGGGTGGCTCGCCGCTTCCTGTTCCAAAGGCTTGACAGGATAATCGAGCAGCGCAACGAGCAGATCGAGTCGGCCAGGCAGCTTGCCGAGAACACCGACGCCAAGGTGGCCAAGGCGATTGCCGGCTACGACGGCAGCGTTTCCGAGGCACGCGCCAAGGCATTCGAGCTGCGCCAGCAGCTGAAGGGCGAGGCTTCGGAGCGGGAGAAGCAGATTGTGGAAGAGGCGCGCTCGGCCGCCTCGGAGCGGATCATGGGCGCTCAGGGCGACCTGGACCGGAAGGTTGAGGAGTACCGCATCCCGCTGGCCGCCGAGGGCGCACGATTGGCCGAATCGATCGCCGAGCTGGTGCTGCGGAGGCGGTCATGAGGCGGGCGACCGGGCTGACAATTCTGATACTACTGGCGCTTGCTTCGGCGAGCGCATTCGCTTCCCAGGGCGTGCATGAGTCGGAGCTCAACGGCGAGTACTGGTGGGACCAGTTCGTCAAGCTCTTCAACCTGACCCTGGTGATCGCCGTGCTCTATTTCCTGCTGCGCAAGCCGGTGAAGAACTTTTTCCGCGAGCGGGCGCAGCAGATCGACGAGAGCCTCAACTCGGCTGAGGAAGCCCGCAAGGAAGCCGAGCGCAAGCTGGCCGAGATGGATGCGAAGATCGCCGGGCTGGAGCAGCGCGTGGCTGAGATCATGCGCAAGGCGCAGGAGAACGGCGAGGCCGAGAAGGCGCGGATCATCGCCGATGCCGAACTTGAGACGCAGCGCATCCTCGAGCTGGCAAAGCGGGAGATCGAGAACCGCTACAAAGCGGCCCGCAAGGACCTGAAAGCTTACACCGTTGACGAAGCCATCCGGCACGCGCGCAAGCTGCTGCGCGAGCAGTTGGACGCTGAGGGTGACGACCGCCTGATCGACCTGTTCCTCGACGACATCGGCGGCAGGAGGGTGCAGTGATCAGCCGGACTGTCGCGCGCCGCTATGCCCTGGCAATCTTCGAGCTGGCCGACGAGGCCGGCGACTTCGAGCGGATCGGCAAGCAACTCCACGCCGTGGTGGACCTGTTGGCTGGGCATCGGGAATTGCAGTCGATCTATCAGAACCCCGCGGTCTCGCCCAACTCGAAGCTGGCCATTTTCGAGGAACTCGAGCCCGACCTCGAGCTTGACAAGCTGAGTGCGAATTTCATCCGCCTGCTGATCCGCAAGGGGCGGATTCATTACCTGGAAGCGATCGTAGAGGAATACGACGAGCTGGAGCGCGAGCGGCGCGGCATCGTCGTGGCCGAGGTGAAGACGGCGCGCGCTCTCGCTGCGGCCCGCCTGCAAGAGCTGCGCGGCCGGCTGGCGGAGGCTACCAGCAAGGAGATCGACATGCGGACAAGCGAGGACACCGAGATACTCGGCGGCTTCGTGGCGCGCATCGGCGGGACGGTTTACGACGGCAGCGTCGAACATCAGTTGCAGAAACTGCGGAAGCGCTTGGTGGAGGAGTAATCGATGGAGATCAAGGCCGAGGAAATCAGCCGGATCATCAAACAACAGATCGCCGATTACGAGGCGACTGTCGACGTGAGCGAGGTCGGCACGGTTATCAGTGTGGGCGACGGCATCGCCCGCATCCACGGGCTGGATAGGTGCATGGCCGGCGAGCTGCTCGATTTCCCGCACGACATACTGGGCATGGCGCTCAACCTCGACGAGGACAGCGTCGGCGCCGTCATCCTGGGCGAGACGCAGTTTATCAAGGAGGGCGACACGGTCAAGCGCACCGGCAGGATCATGGAGGTCCCCGTCGGCGAGACGCTCATCGGCCGCGTCGTCAACCCGCTCGGCCAGCCCCTGGACGGCGCGGGAACGATCGAGACGAGCGACTTCAACCCGATCGAGCGCATCGCCCCCGGCGTGGTCGACCGCCTGCCGGTCAACCGCCCGCTGCAGACCGGCATCAAGGCGATCGACTCGATGATTCCCATCGGCCGCGGCCAGCGCGAGCTGATCATCGGCGACCGCCAGACCGGCAAAACAGCAATCGCCGTCGACACGATCATCAACCAGAAGGGCCGGGACGTTATCTGCATCTACGTCGCCATCGGCCAGAAGCAGAGCACGGTGGCCCAGGTGGTCAAGACGCTCACCGAGCACGGCGCGATGGAGTATTCGATCGTGGTCAGCGCGACGGCGAGCGAGCCCGCGCCCCTGCTCTACATCGCCCCCTACGCGGGCTGCGCCATGGGCGAGTATTTCCGCGACCGCGGCCGCGACGTGCTGATCATCTACGACGACCTCTCCAAGCAGGCCGCCTGCTACCGCGAGGTCTCGCTGCTGCTGCGG
>DATKUA010000148.1:0-5606 GCA_035530855.1 Acidobacteriota bacterium
CCGTCGACGGGGATCTTCTGGCCAGGCTTCACCAGCACCACGTCGCCGACCATGACCTGTCCGATGGGAATCTCCATCTCGCGGCCGTCGCGCTCGACGACGGCCGTCTTAGCGCCGAGATCGAGCAGCTTCCTGATCGCCTCGCCCGTCCCACGCTTGGCCCGATGCTCAAGCCAGCGCCCGAGGAGGATGAGCGTGATGATCGCCGCCGCCGTGTCGAAATAGACCGCCGGCGCGACGCCGCCCGCGCTCAGCAATCCCGGGGCGAAAGTGGCAATCGTGCTGAAGATGAAGGCCGCGCTCGTGCCGATCGAGATCAGGCTGTTCATGTCGGCGCCGCCGCCGCGGGTCACCTTCCAGAAGCCGACGTGGAAGCGCGCTCCCGCCCAGGCATAGACCGGCAGCGCTAGCACAAACAGTATGGGATTGAGTATCGAGCGCTCGATGGCGGGGAATCCGGGAATCATCTCACCCATGCTGAGCAAGAGGATCACCGCGGTAAGAGCCGCGCCGGCCAGCAATTGCCTCAGCAGCGCTGCTCCCTCCTTGTCCGCTTCGGCGGCCGGCACCCCCTCGGCGCCAGCTTCATCCTCGACCAGTGCGTAGTCCCCGGCCGACTCCACCGCGCCGCGAATATCCTCGAGCGATACAACCCCCGGCAGGTAAGCGATCGAGAGTGAGCCGTCGCTCAGGTTGACCGAGGCGCTCTGCACGCCGTCGAGCCGGGCCACCGCTTTCTCGATCCTGCCGACGCACGAGGCGCAATGAATCCCTCCCAGTTGGAGTATGCGGTTGGTGCTCTCGACCGGGTAGCCGATTGCGTCGAGTTTCGCCACAATGTCTGCAAGCGCGATTTTTACGTTGTCGAAGTGAACCGTAGCCTCGCCTGTCGCCAGATTCACCGCCGCATCGCCCACGCCGTCGAGGGCCTTCAACGCTTTCTCGACCTTCGCCACGCAGCCGGCGCAGCTTATGCCGCGCAGTTTCAACGTTGTCTGTGTTTTGCTCATAGCCTACTTCATTCTATACGAAAAAGGCGGGGACTACCGTCCCCGCCTGGATCAAGAACTATATTTTCCGTCACTTTGCGCCTTCAATCCATAACGGGGAGCCGTTCGCGCTGCGGAAGCGCCAGCTCTTGCCGTCGACTACTATCCGGCGGGCAACGATATCTGTCTTTTTGCCGCGCGCAACCATGGCTCCGCTGACCGTCATCTCCCGGCCCTTGGCGGGGGCGAAGCCGATGCCGTCGGCGTGCCACTTCGGCGCGACGTAGACGATGTAGCGCTTGCCGCCGGCCTTCAGCACCAGCTCGAAACCGGGATCGAGTTCCCGGCCGTGGGTCCGCGTCCTGCTGCGGACCACGGTGCCGGTGACGCTGCCGGTCTCGTTGGTGTCGTAGGCGGGACTGTAATAGTGCCAGCCTGTGCCGTGCCACAACGGATAACCGTAATTGTCGCGCAGCCTCACCGTTTTGCCGCCCTGGCTGATCTCGGTGGTAATGAGATAGCGGTAGTCGTCGTAGCCGTCCCAATAGGAATCCACAACAGAGCCCTTGAGTTTCACCGGCTCGCTGGTGTTGAGTGTCAGGCCTTCTTCCTCGAGGTACCACCAGGGACCGAGCATCGTGTAGAAGGTCTCGCCTTCTTTGCTGTCGAAGAGGTAGTGCATGCCGTTGCCGGTGTAGTTGCCTTCGCCCCAGCAGCTCCAGAGTCCGAGGTTGTCGCGAAGGCTGCCGCGCATTGATGTGACGGTGTCCGGATCGAACCAGGTTGTGCCGTCCCAGCCCGGGCCGCCGCGCCAGATCGGATAACCCTCGGCGTCGCGCAGTTGCAGCGTGATGCCGCCGGCCGTCAAGGTCTGCACGATCAGGTAATCCTCGTCACCGCCGCCGCCCATGTGGCCGCCGCCCATGTGGCCGAAGCCCGGACCGTAGGGCTCCACCACCGAGCCGGTTACGCTGATGCTCTCCCCTGCCGAGAGGACTATGCCGTTTTCTTCGAGGTACCAGTAGGGCCCGAGCATCAGATCGTATTTCTTTCCGCCGTCGGCATTCAACTCGAAGTGCATGCCGCCGCCGGTGTGGTTGCCGTTACCCCACATCTCCCAATCGTCGAAGGGCTCGCTCAGCGTGCCGGAGAGGGTTGTCACCGTCGTGCTGTCGAAATAAACGCCGCCGCCGCCCATGTAGCCGTGTCCGCCGCCGCCGTGGCCGAGCACAGCCGGCGAGCCGAGCCAGCAAGCGGCTCCGATTATTGCCAAACCAATCGTTGTGAATCCCAGAATGCCTGTTTTCATGAATTTGACTCCTGTATTACCGAGTTGCCCGCGGCCGATCAATAGCCACTAAGGCCGCATAACTACTCCATTATACGGCATAATCATCAATATAATTCTAATGTAATTGAGATTCAAGCTCATTTTACCACCGCCAACATCCCCCCCCCCAAGGTTTGGGTATACGTTTTCACAGAGATTCATTACAATGATGCAGAATTTCATCAGCCAACGAATCTTTAGCGGGAGGGAACTATGGACGAGGCGGTTGTAGCGGGCCGGCGCAAAATCTATCGCGGATGGTGGGTCACGATCGCCGGGTTCCTGGCGTTGTTTATCACACTGGGCACGCTGGGCGGCGCGATGCCGATCTTCAACGCCACGCTCGAAAACGAGATTGGCTGGGACCGCGGCTGGCTCGCCTTCGGCTATGCGTGCTTCCTTCTCGGCGCCGGAGTCTGCTCCCCCCTGGTCGGCGTCCTGGTGCAGAAGCTCGGATCGCGGACGATAATGACCATCGGCAGCCTGGAGATGATCCTCTGCGTTGCCCTGATCGCGATGATGCAGAACTTCGCGCAATTCGTCGTGATCATGTTCCTGATGGGTTGCGGGCTGGTGGCGGCGTCGATGGTGCCGGTGCAGAAGATGGTGACGGAGTGGTTCGTCGCCTCGCGCGGCGCCGCGATGGGGCTGGCAATGGCCGGCGCGCCGCTGGGCACCGCCGTCGCGGCTATCGTCTGCAGCCAGATCTTCCCCGTCGTCGGCTGGCGCAACTCCTTCCTCCTCTACGCCGCCGTCTTCTTCCTGATCATGGTGCCCCTGCTGATCTGGGTCGTGCGCAACCGGCCGCAGGACGTGGGGCTAAAACCCCTGGGTTATAAACCTGAGCCCGTGACGGCGGACGATCCCGCAACCGAAGACGCAGTCGCTCCCGCAGGACCCGGTCTGCTGCAAACGATCGTCTCGCCCGGATTCCTCTTCGTCATGCTCATCGTCTTCCTCAGCTCGCTCGGCACCGGCGCGCCCCCCGTCCACTTCGCCTTCCTCACCCAGGATCAGGGCTTCGACCTCGGCATCGCAGCCATCGTCGTCGCCGTCTTCGCCATCGGCAACGTCTCAGGCACTCTCTTCTTCGGCTGGCTCGCCGACCGCGCCAACAAGCGCCTGGTGATCTGCTGCGTCAACCTCATCGGCGCCGTTTCGATCTGGGCGATGCTAATCTACGGCTTCCTGCCCCTGCTGCTGATCGCCGCGTTCACCTTCGGGCTGGCATGGGGGTCGCTCTTCGCTCTCTGGCCGGTGCTCCTGGCCGAGCGCTTCGGCATCGACAACTTCGCCGTCCTCATGGGCGTCATCTCGGTGGCAGTGGTCTTCGGCTGGGCGATAGCACCGGTGGTCGCGGGCTTCGACTTCGTCGCCAACAACAGCTACTACCTCAGCTTCGGCATACTCGGCTCGCTGATGTTGATCGCGGGAGTACTGATCGGCCTGATCAAACCCAGACCGCCGAAAGTGACCGTCAAGGAATAGCGCGGGCGGGCAGTACGTTAATATCAGCCTGCTTGAATCTCGCGAACTGACAGCTTGGAGGGATCTTTCTCCCCCAGCCCGAGCTCGGCGGCCTCCTGAATCTGGATGCTGGTGACGGGATCGCGGCCGATGAACGGAATGCAATAGGCGTCGATCGCCACCTTGTCGGTGCCGACGATGATCTTTCCTACATCCACGATCTTGCCTGGGCCGCGCGGGCCGTTGGTAGCCAGGACTTTCATCGCATCCATGATTATCAGGTCCGGCGGGCGCACGGCGGTGTTGAGATCGGCGATGCACTGCTCGAGATAAAGCGACTTCTCCTGGTGGATGTATTTGCGGTTGTCTTCGCGGATCGTCGTCGCCAACGCCAGCTTGAGGCAGCCGGTGAAGTTCGCGACGCCGTGGTGTTTGCAGACCGGCAGGGTGAAGTAGACATCGGGCTCCCAGAGGGCCTTCATCATCCTGATCTTCTTAAGGAACTTGCCGCGCGGCACCTCGATCTCCCGCCACAAATCGGGATTGCCCTGGTCGACCTCGTGGAAGACCGCGCCCGTCTCCGGCACCTTCTCGTTGAGCCGGTTGTAACTCATGCGGTCGTGCTCGAGCCAGCTCAGCACCCTCACCTCCCGCGCGCCCGCCTCGCGGCAGAGCTCGACCACTGCGCGCAGGAGATTGAGATCGGTATGAGCGGCGGCGATGCTGCCCATCGCGTTGATAGATACGCCCACCAGGTCGCCGGGGCTGACGAATGCACCGATCCCTCCGAACTCGGCCACGGCGGCCCTGGCATTGGCCGCGGCATCGGGACCCTGCGCCACCACCAGGTCGGCAGGGCCGCCCAGGCTTTTTGCAGATCCGGGTGAATAGTTCAACGCGCCCACGCCGGCTGCCGCCGCGCCGGCGATGAAGGTCCGCCTCGTCGGTTTCCAGGACATAAAGTCTCCCCCGGCAGCTTCCTCTGCTGCTTAAATTTCCTTTTTATCTTAGCCGATGCCCGTCAGGAGGCAACCAATCAAGCGACGTCGAACTCCCTGATCGTCAGCTTCGAGAGGTCCATCTCGCCGACGCCGTGCTCGTAGGCGCCCTTGAGTTGAATCGAAACCGCCGGATCGTAGCCCAGAATCGGCGCGCAGTAGGTATCGACGGCCACGCGATCAAAACCGACGACGACCTTCTCCGGCTTGATCGAGGCGCCGGGGCCGACGGGGCCGTTCGTCGTCAGCACCTCGAAGGCGTCCGTGATGATCATGTCGGGCGCCCGCACTACGGTGTTGGCGTCGGCGATGCACTGCTCGAGTTGTCGGCTGCCGTGGAAGTACTGGCGGTTGTCGTTCGGATGGGTGGTGCCCATCACCAGCTTGAGCGCGCCGGTGAAAGTCGCGCCGCGGTGGTTCTTGAACAACGGCAGCGAGATGAAGACATCCGGCTCCCACATCGCTTCGAACATCCGCGTCTTCTTCAGCACCTTGCCCTGCGGCACCTCCACCTCGCGCCACAACGCCGCGTTTTCCAGGTCGATGTGCTTGAAGCCGATGCCCGGCTCGCGCGTCACCTCGATCAGCTTGTTCTGCTCCCA
Source organism: Acidobacteriota bacterium (assembly GCA_035530855.1). GTDB lineage: Bacteria > Acidobacteriota > DATKUA01 > DATKUA01 > DATKUA01 > DATKUA01. The sequence continues at coordinate 5,387 of DATKUA010000148.1, forward strand.
GCGACTGATGTATCTCCAGTCAATGATGCTGACTTCCTTGGCGCCCGCCTCGCGGCACATCGCCGCCACGGTGCGGATCACCTCCGGCTTGGTGTGCGATGCGGGTATGGCGCCGAGCACGTTGATCAGCAGGCCCACGGTCTGGCCGGGCTGCACGAAAGCCGCCATGCCGCCCACGGCGTCGACCGCCGCGCCGATGTTGCGGACGATGTCCGGCCCC
>DATKUA010000149.1:0-7181 GCA_035530855.1 Acidobacteriota bacterium
GCAGCCGGGCCGGAGAAGGTGGAAGAGCCGGTCCCGCCTAAGAAGGAGGCCCCGCCTGCGAAAGAGGTGAAGACAATCCCGCTCGCGACCGGCGCGGCAGTGAAGGCTTCTCCCGTGGCACGGCGGTTGGCCGATGCCGCCGGTGTTGATATCGGCGCGATCAAGGGCAGCGGTCCCGAAGGACGCGTGGTCAAGCGCGACATTGAGGCTCACCTCGGCGGCAAGCCGCCCGAGCTTGAGCCCGCCCGGCCGCTTGCCGTGGCAGAACCACCCGCCAAAGCGCTCGCCGGCAAGCGGGTGCCGATGAGCTCGATGCGCAAGACGATCGCCAAACGCCTGACCGAGAGCGTCAATACCATCCCCCACTACTTCGTCACCTTCTCGGTCGACATGGGCGCGGTGATGGAGGCGCGCGCGCTGATCGAGAAGCAGGAGGGCATCAAGCTCAGCGTCAACGACTTCATCATCAAGGCCTGCGCCAAGGCGATGGTCGAGCACCCCCAGGTCAACGCCCGCATCGAAGGCGATGACATCGTCTACCTCGACACCGTCGACATCGGCGTCGCCGTGGCATTGGAGGAAGGGCTGATCACGCCCGTCGTGCGCGACTGCCTCTCCAAGAGCCTGCTGCAGATCTCGGCGGAGGTGGAGGAACTCGCCCGGCTTGGGCGTGCGCGCAAGCTGCAGCCGGAGGAGTACACCGGCGCCGGCTTCTCGATCAGCAATCTCGGCATGTTCGGCGTCGAACAGTTCACCGCCATCATCAGCCCGCCCGAGGCCGCGATCCTCGCCGTCGGGCGCGTCGAGGAGATACCGGTAGTGGTGGACGGCGCGGTCGCCGTCGGCAAGCGGATGAAGATGACGATGAGCAACGATCATCGCATCGTCGACGGCGCCGTCTCCGCGCAGTTTCTCGCCACTGTGAGGGAGATCCTCGAGCACCCGCTGCGAATGCTTGTCTGATCGGCTTTGCGCCTCTCTCAGACGGTGATCTCCAGGTTCGAAACATGGGTTACCGAGGGCGCGCTGAACAATTGACGCGGAGGCCGGGCCAAGCATAATGATCAATTTGTTAGAAATATCGCGGGTACGAGTATTGCCTCATGCGCGGCTGGTGACTAGAATAACCGGACTGGACGGCTACTAGAGAGAACAGCTATGGGAATTATCCTTGGAATAGACACCGGCTCAGTAAGCGTCAAATTAGCTTTGCTGGGTGACTCGGATAAAGAAAAAGAGAGACTGGAGAAGATAGCGGAAGCCTCCGGAGGCTACTTTGTCTCCCCGGAAGAGGTCGGATGCAAGACCGAGCTGCCGCTGCTGGTCAGCCGCTACCGGCAGCTTAAAGGCGAGCCCGCCGCCGCCACCATGACGGCGCTGCGCCGCGCACTCGAAATCCTGCCGGAAAACACCGCCGACGGCGGCGTCACCATCACCGGATCGGGCGGCCGACTTGTTTCGTCGATGGCCGGGATCAATTTGTTTAATGAGTTCAGAGCCATAGCCCGCGCCTTCGACACCATCTATCCGCAATTCCGCACCATCTTCGAAATGGGCGGCGAGACCAGCAAGTACATCCTGTTGCAGCCCGACCCCGACAGCGGGCGCCTCGGCCTCGCCGACTACGAAAAGAGCGGCGACTGCGCGGCGGGCACCGGATCGTTCATCGACCAGCAGGCCCTGCGCCTGCAGTACAAGGTCGAGGAGATCGGCGCTCTTGTGGAGGCCACCGGGCGCGCACCGACGATCGCCGGTCGCTGCTCCGTGTTCGCCAAGACCGACATGATCCATGCCCAGCAGAAGGGCTATAAGCCGCCCGAGATCCTCAAGGGGCTCTGCGAGGCGGTCAGCCGCAACTTCAAGAGCGCCATCTGCAAGGGCAAGGACATCACACCGCCGGTGGCCTTCATCGGCGGCGTGGCCAAGAATAAGGGCATCGTCAACGCGCTGACAAAGCTCTTCGAACTGGAGGAAGACCAACTGATCGTGCCGCCGCTCTACGCCTGGATGGGTGCGATCGGCGCGGCGATGATGGGACAAGAAGAGAAGCAGGCGGCCTTCAGCCTGGCCGACCTCGACGCGGTCGAGCGCCGCTCGCCCTCCGAAGAGGAGTTCCCGGCCAGCCCGCCCCTGGACCTCGAGAAGGTCGAGCTGCTGCGCAACCGCACCAAGCCTTACGTCTTCCCCGCCGACGGCGGCCGCATCGACACCTACCTCGGCATCGACGTCGGCTCGATCAGTACCAACCTCGTGGTGATCGACGCCGACGGCAACATGGTCTACGAAATTTACGCGCGCACTTTGAGCCGCCCGATCGAGGTCGTCGACGACGGCCTGCAGGAGATCGAGCGCGAGATCGGCGACCGCATCAATATCAAGGGCGTCGCCACCACCGGCTCCGGGCGCGAGCTGATCGGCGAGCTGGTCGGTGCCGACTCCGTCAACGACGAGATCACCGCCCACCAGACCGGCGCCAAGTGGATTGCCGGAAAGCTGCTCGACGGGCGCGTCGACACGATCTTTGAGATCGGCGGGCAGGACTCCAAGTTCATCCGGTTGGAGGACGGCATCGTCGTCGACTTCACGATGAACGATGCCTGCGCCGCGGGCACCGGCTCGTTCCTCGAGGAGCGCGCCGACGAACTGGGTATCTCGATCAAGGGGGAGTTCGCCGAGATGGCGTTGCGCAGCAAGCGCCCGATACGCATGGGCGAGCGCTGCACCGTCTTCATCGAGACCGACGTCAAGCACTACCTCAAGCGCGGAGCGCCGTTGGAGGACGTCGTCGCCGGCCTCGCCTACTCCGTCGCCTACAACTACATCAACCGCGTTGTGCGCGGCCGCGACATCGGCGGCACCATCTTCTTCCAGGGCGGCACCGCCTACAACGACGCCGTCGCTGCAGCCTTCACCAAGATCCTCGACCGCGAGATCGTCGTCCCGCCGCACAACGGCGTCGTCGGCGCTTACGGCGTGGCCCTGCTGGCGCGCGACAAGATGCAGGCACTCGGCCGCGAGACCACCTTCCGCGGCTTCAGCCTCAAACGCGTCAACTACACAACCAAGGAATTCACTTGCAAGGGCTGCACCAACTACTGCGACATCATCCGCTTCGACATCGAGGGCAGCGCCACCTACTGGGGCGACCGCTGCAGCGACCGCTACCGCAAGAAAGCCAAGGTCGAGAAGAAGCCGGTGATCCCCGACCTCTTCGTCCGCCACCATGAACTGCTGTTGAGAGACTACGACCCCGACGACGGCGCCGGCGTCAGCATCGGCATTCCGCGAACGATGTTCTTCTTCGACCGCTTCCCCTTCTGGAACAACGTCTTCCGCAAGCTCGGCGCCAGAATCGTCCTCAGCGACGAGACCAACCGCAAGATCGCCTCAGTCGGGCAGGAGAGCGTCACCGCCGAGCCGTGCTTCCCGATCAAGCTGGCTCACGGCCACATCGCCGACCTGTTCGACAAGGAAGTCGACTACATTCTGATTCCTAACAACATCAACGCCGAGGCGCCGGAACATGTCGAGACCCTGAATTCGGTCTGCCCCTGGAACACCACGCTACCGTGGGTCGCCGGCGCGGCGCGGCGGTTCTTCGATCAAAAGAAGCGCTTCATCAGCCCGACGCTGCATTTCCGCCTCGGCCCGCACTTCATCGCCCGTGAACTGGCCAAGGCGTTGAAGCCTCTGGGCTTTTCCGGAAGAGCGGTGGAAGAGGCGGTGGCCGCAGGTTTCGAAGCTCAGGGGCGCTTCAACGATGCGCTGCTGGCGGCGGGCGAGGAAGCGTTGCAGATCCTCGACGACAAGCGCGAGAGCGGCATTGTGCTGCTCGGCCGGCCATACAACATCTACGACCCCGGCTCCAACCTCTCGACGCCGGATAAACTGCGAAGCAACTACGGCGTCAATGTCATCCCGCTCGACTTCCTGCCGATCAACAGCATCGACATCACCGACGTGCACGACAACATGTACTGGAACTACGGGCGCCGCATCATCGCCGCCGCCAAGTTCGTGCACAGCTATGAGAGGCTGCACCTGATCTACATCACCAACTTCAAGTGCGGCCCCGACAGTTACATCAAGCACTACATCGTCGACGCCTCCGGCAAGCCGTTCCTCACCCTGCAGTACGACGGCCACGCCAACGACGCGGGGATCATGACGCGCTGCGAGGCGTACCTCGAAAGCAAGGGAATGCTGCGATGGTGGACCAAGAACTGAGCGAAGACAGCCCCCCGACCCTCAAGGGCCGGACGCTGTACATCCCGAGGATGACCTACAGCGGAGCGAAAGCCTTCATGGCCGCGTTCCGCAGCGTCGGCTACGATGCCGAGCTGGTCCCGCCGGCCGACCACCGCACCCTCGAGCTGGGCTACAAGTTCGCCGGCGGCGAGGAATGCCTGCCCGAGATCGTCACCCTCGGCAGCTTTATGAAGGTGACCGAGGAGCCCAACTTCCACCCGATCAAGACCGCCTTCTTCATGCCGTTGGCCGGCGGACCGTGCCGCTTCGGGCAGTACACGCCTTTCCTGCAGAAGGTTCTGCGCAAGATGGACCTGGGCGACATTCTGGTCCTCGCGCCCACCTCCAGGGACGGCTACACCGGCATCGGAGACGTCGCGGGCGAGCTGTTTCGCTCCGCGTTCCGCGCACTCCTGGGAGCCGATCTGTTGCGCAAGATGCTGCTGCGCCACCGCCCCTATGAGCTGACCCGTGGCGACGCTGACGCGACCTACGAGGAAATGCTCAACGAATTCTGCGCCGTGGTCGAGCGCTCCGGGCGCAAGACCAAGGAAAAGCTGGCTGAGATGGCCGCCTCGCTCGTGCAGTGCCGCGACAGGTTCCGCCGGCTGCCGGTCCGCTTCGAGAAGGGCAGGCCATTCATCGGCATCGTCGGCGAGATCTACTGCCGGCTCAACACCTTCAGCAACGAGCAACTCGTGCGGCAGCTCGAGTCGAAGGGCGCCGAGTGCTGGATCAGCGACCTGACCGAGTGGATCTTCTACGTCAACCACCAGAAGGTCCTCGACCTCAAGTTCGAGGAGCGCGGCTTCAGCCTCGAAAGAATAAAAACCCGGATCCGCGACTGGGTGCAGCGTCGCGATGAGCACGCGCTGGTCGAACCGTTTCACGAGGATTTCAAGGGGATGGAGGAGCCGCACACGATCGCCGAGCTGATGGACTACGCCGAGCCTTACCTGCCGCCCGGCGGCGCGCTCGGCGAGATGATCATGAGCGTCGGCAAGTCGGTCCACTACTACAAGAAGGGCTGCGACGGCGTCGTCGACATCAGCCCCTTCACCTGCATGAACGGCATCGTCAGCGAAAGCGTCTACCCACGCATCAGCAGTGACCACGAGGACTTCCCGATACGCAACTTCTTCTTCGACGGCACCGCCCCTGACCGCGAGGCCGATGTCGAGATCTTCGTCGAGTTGGCGCGCACCTATCAACGCCGCAAGAAAAACACCCGAGTTCACCCGCCGTCATTCGACGGCAAGACGAAATAGCCGCCACAGATCATGGACCTGCTGACGATCATCGGCATCGCCATCGGGCTGGCGATGGACGCCTTCGCAGTCTCGATCGCCAGCAGCATTCTGCTCGGCGGCGTCACCGGCAGGCAGACCTTCCGCATCGCCTTCCACTTCGGCCTCTTCCAAGCGCTGATGCCGCTGGCAGGCTGGTTCGCCGGACGCAATGTCATCCACCTGGTCGAGCAGTGGGACCATTGGGTGGCCTTCGCATTGCTGGCATTGATCGGCGGCAAGGCGATCTACGGCGCGCTGCGCAACGGCGGCGGGTCGTTCGCCAAAGGCGATCCCACCCGCGGCCTCAGCCTCGTGCTGTTGGCTTTGGCCACCAGCATGGACGCCCTTGCCGTCGGCGTCAGCTTCGCGATGCTCAAGGTCGACATCTGGTACCCGAGCGCGATTATCGGCCTGATCACGGGAACGCTCTGCATCGCCGGCATGCGCTTCGGTCACTTACTCGGCGCTCGCTTCGGCAAGCGCATGGAGGTAATCGGCGGCCTGGTGCTGGTCGCAATCGGGATAAAGATTCTCATCGGCTTTTGAGTCGCCGCCGCGGGAGAAACCGGCAAAAGCCCACTCCGGCCGTTCAACTGCCGCTGAACCAGCGATTGACCATCGTCTTGATGCTGTTGTTGATTTGGTCGTAGAAGAAGTTCTGGCCCCAGCCGACTCCCTTGAAGGAAATCTGCATGAAGGGATCGATGAACATGTACTGTGGTACGGCCGTGGGGCTGGCCGGATCATGAAACAAGCCCATCGCCTCACGCTCCGGATCGGCCAGCAGAACTACCTGGTACTTGTGGTCGCCGGCCCAGGTCTTGAGATCGGCCTGGGTCACCGGCACACCGTAGGTATAGCCTTCATGGAATACGGAGACGAATACCACGTTGTCGTTGTCCTTCCACTTCTTCCAAAGCCGCTCGACATCCCCGGACATCAAGTCGCACGGCCCGCACCACATTGTGCCGAATTCGACGAAGATGATCTTGCCGTAGAAATCCCACAGCGAGACCTTCTTACCGTCCTGGTCGAAGCCGGTGAAGTTGAGCGCCCGGCGGTAGGCTTCGGTTCCCAGCGGCCAGCTAATCTTGTAAGAACCGTTGTCGTTCGGATTCGGCACCGACGGCAGCGTCACCTTCTTGCGGTTGCTCTTGCGGCCATTTGAGTCCTCCAGCCAGGCGGTCACGGCCAGCCACTCGCTGTCGCTTCACACCAGGCGAACCTTCGCTTTGGCTTTGCCGCTTGCTTTTGCGTACTTCTTCCGGGTCAGGTCGACCACCACCGGATAGCTGATGCCGTTGGCGTCGGTGACGGACAGTTTCAACACCCCGCCCTGGAGATTGCGCGCCGCCACGTTCCAGGCGAATCCGAGCTTCACGTCGTTCTTGTCGTTGTCTGTCACCGTGGGCTGCAGGATCTTGAAGCTGGTGAGCTTGGGGCGCGCGGGAGACGAGGCATCATTGCCGGCCGCCGCACCCTCGACGAAGATCAACAGAGCAGCCAGCACAGCCATCGCGAAGACGAAAGACAGAAGGGCACCACCCCGAAACCGATCATTTGTCATAAATTCCCCCAATGTATAATAGGCTTTTAATCAAATTAAATTTTCTTTGTTATTTTGTCAATATTTAAGGATTTAAT